>JBOFFD010001025.1:0-1626 GCA_051648425.1 Planctomycetia bacterium | reverse complement strand
CGTGGCAGCTTCGGCAACGGCCGTTTTCAAACTGGATTCTCGTTCCGGGATGGAGTTGTCGGCGGATCGCTCGATCGTTGAGTCTTGCTTCGTACGTCTGCCTCGCGGCGACGTTCGCCGTCTTTTTTAGGCGTAGTCTGTACGACGTCGCCTCCGAGTCGTTTCGTCGAATCCCTTTCAAATCGGTGCGTCGCAGCGGAGCCTGAGGTTGTTTTTCCGCTTGTAGAATCGGGCCGGGCGGGCTGAAGGAAGGAGACGAGACGCCGCGCGACCGCTACCGGGAACCGCCCCGGGGTCGACGCACCAAGAAGCCGACGACAATGCCTCGCGGACGGACGTTTGATGCCGTCACCGAAACGATCGGCCATACGCCGCAGGTGCTGCTGTTCGACAACGTGGCGGTGCGATTGGGCGGCAGCCATCTCGACGCGGTGGCGACCGGGACGGTCTGGACCGACAGGCTGCTCGGCACGAATCGCGAGGCGACGCTCCCCTGGACGACGGTGCTCGCCGCCACCGGTATGCAGATCGCCGGCGACCTGCGGCGGCGGGTGGTCGTCCGCCGACTGGAATCGCCCGAAGAGCATCCCGAAAACCGCGTCTTCGCGTCGGACCCGGTCGCCGACGCCAAGCGGGACCGGCCAGTTCTGTACGCCGACCTGCTGACGATTCCGCGCGCCTATCTCCTGGCGGGCGCCCCCCGTCAAGAGTTGGCGCCGATGGGGTCGTTCGAGTCGTGGTCCAACCTGGTGCGGGGGGGCGTTGGCGTGGATCGGCGAACCGGACCCCTACCGGGCGACGCGGACGGTCGTCGACGAAGCCGACGACGGCAAACGGCTGGAGCGGGCGGTCGTCCACGGCCTGCGAAGCCTCGCCGACGACCGCCCGACGACCGCCGGCGAAATCCTCGACGCCTTGGGCGCCGATCAAGCGATGACCGCCGCCGGCCGCCAGCGCGACGACGCGAAACCATCGGCTCACGGCGGCGCGGAGTTTACCCGCTGGATGGTGAAAGTCGGCCGGGCGAACCGCGATCCATTGGCGACGTTGAGTAAGAGGAACGAAGCGACCGATCGGCGACACGTCCGCCGGGTGTTGACGACCGAAGAGTTGGCGACGCTGTCGGCGGCTGCCGAAACCGGTCCAACCGTCGGGGCCGCCGACGGGCCGACGCGGGCGACGGTCTACGCCCTTGCGGCGATGGCGGGGCTGCGGCATGGCGAAATCGCCAAATTGAAGCGGACCGACTTCGACTTGGAATCGCGGACGCTGGGGGTGCGGGCGACGGTGGCGAAAAACCGCACCGAAACATACCTGCCGATCCATCCGGGTTTGGCCGGTCGGCTGGCCGCATGGTTCGACGCGCACGCAATCGAGCCGACCGATCCCTCGCCCTTCGGCTGGGTCGGCAAGGTGAATACGGCCGGCCTGCTGCGCGTCGACCTGGCGGCGGCGGGGATCGACTACGCCACCGATTCCGGGGTCGTCGACTTCCACGCTTTGCGTGTGACGTTCATCACCTCGCTGCACCGGGCGGGCGTGCCGCTGGCGACGGCGCAGAAACTGGCCCGCCATTCGGACCCGAAGTTGACCAGCAACGTCTACGGCAAGATGGACCTGTTCGAC
>JBOFFD010001024.1:0-3663 GCA_051648425.1 Planctomycetia bacterium | reverse complement strand
CGACGAACGTTCCCTTCAGTTCGTCGTCGAGCACCTTCAGCACTTCTTCGCCGTCGCGCAGCACGCGAATTTCGTTGCCCAGCGTCGTCGCCTCGACGATGCTTTCCAGTTTCGGCGCCAACGTCGCCGACTTCAACGGCACGTCTCTGCCCGCGATCCGCTTGCCCACCGTCACCCGGTCGCCCGAAAAGACGACGTAATAGAACTTGTTGGTGTCGAGCTGGTCGATGACGTCGTCCTGCTCGTTGCTTTGCGGCGTCGGGTCGAGCGCCCGCACCACCAGCCCGAATTGGCTTTCGTTGTTCGGCAGCTTCAGCGCCATGCGGACGGCGACGTCGGGCGTACCCACCGCCTCATATAGAATGGCGACTTCGCGGGGGGAGTTCGGCGGGTAGACCGCCGTGTCGTTCTCGATGTAGATTTCGCCGCGCCGGTTGGCGTCGTTCTCGTCGACCTTCGTCCCCGTGCGGCGGTTCTGGTACCAATTGAGGCCCATCGTCGTGGCGTCCGGCCGATTGAAGTCGTCTTCCGGGTTTGGATACAGGAAGACCTGCGTGGCGCCGCGGTCGCGGAAGTCGCGTTCCATCTGCCGCAACACTTCGGCGTCCGACCCGATCAGGAACAGCCGGGCGCGGGTCGGCGGTTCGATCTCCACCTTGAAGTATTCGTCGTCGTCGTCTTCCTTTACGCCCGGGCCGCCCGGCGCGTTGTCTTGCGCCTGCACGTTCCGGAGATCGGCGTCCGGCTTGAAACTGACCGACCGCGACTTCTCGCGCAACGTCCGCAGCCGACGGTCCAGGTTCTCCTGCTTCACTCGGTCGACGGCCTCCGGAACGTCCGTCGCGACGGCCGCCACACCGGCAGGCAGTGTGGGAAGGGCGTCGGCTTCGTTCGGCAGCTCGGCCGCCGGCGTGACGCCGCCGGCCAAGATCGCCGTCAAGGCGAGCGTCGTTCCCACCGACCAGACTTTGCCGGCCCGGGGGAAGAACCATCGGGTGGACGCTCGCGCCGCCGTTCGTCGCGTTCCTGAATGCATTGCGACCGCTCTCCTGCTTGACCGGAACCGAAACCGGCCGACCTTCCAGCCCGCCGCGCCTCGGCCGCCCGCCGACCACCGTCGTCGTCGGCGCAATCGCCCTCGACGGTTTCATCGGTACGTATCGACCAGTTTCCCCCGCCGCTTGCGAAAAAATCACTCAAGGTTTCGGAATAGTCCGCCGACGACCCGCGAACCGAGAGGGCGGGCGAAGTACGGAACGAAGGATGTTTGGGCATGATTTGGCCGTCGAGTGAACCCACCGTCGACGGCCGGAAGAAGTGATTCTTGCTGGAAACGAAGTCGTCGACTCCAAACCTCCGACGGTTGGTCGATGCCAAAACCTTGGTTTCCGCCGAAAGATCGATTCGACGCACGGCACGTTCAAACGATTGGCCAGTTTTCGCCACGAACGCTACAACCAATCATCGGCAGGAATCGCACGATTGCAATTCCGACAATCGATTGAAGAAAGAAGCAGAGAAATGAAACACCGCATTGGAATGTCGATCGTCTGTCTTCACATCAGCGCCGCCATTTACGTCTTGTTGTCGCCGGCATTGTTGTTGGTGGTATCGCTAAACAATCGATTTCAAGAAGTCGGCGTATTCGCGGTGTTTATGTGCGGCTTCTGCCTCGCCTTGGCGGCGGGCGTAGAGGTGATCGTTTACGGCTTGCGGCGCCGGAAGTTTTGGGCGTGGGTCGCAGGGCTGATCGTTTTCGGCATTTACGTGCCGTCCGGCTTTCTACCTCTCGGGGTCTTGGGACTTTGGGGCTTGCTGGACGAAGGGTCGCGTGCGGAGTTCGGCGTATCGGTCAAGATTCCGCCGCAACCCGACGAGGAAGAACAGGATTGACGGCTTGTTCGCCGCTTCAAAGTGGGACGAAGATCGGTTTGCGACCGGGCGTCTTACTCGTTGACCAGTAAATCAGCCCCACCGCTTTTCACTCCGTGATTTTCACACCTGAATCGCTCTACTTCTGCGTCGTCAGTTTGAACGTGTCAGTGCGGAACGGAGTGGCGGGAAGGCCGTCTTTGTTCCAGAGATCGACGATCGGGAAGTCGGCCCAGCCGAAACGCACCGCCTTCGGGTCGGTCACCTTCGGACTGGAGACCACCACCACGTCGCCCTGGATCGTCGCGTCGGCGTTCACGAATTTGCCGTCGGCGCCGGCGATGGTGAAGCCTTCCGGTTTCTTCGATTTACCGTCCTTCATGGCCAGCCCGCCGCCGACGTTCTCGAACGACACCACCGCCTTGCCGTCCTTGAACTCGACGCTCTTGTATTCCGGCCCGGCGTGGACGATTTCCTTGCCGTAGGCGATCTTCAGCGCCGCCGCCGCCAAACGCACGCCGACCGGCTCCTTCCATTTCGGGTGGATGTCCTTTTCGTCGCCCAAGTCGGTGATGACCGCCATGCCGGTGTTCGGCGACTTGTGGACCGTCAGCCGTTGGGCTTCGCGCAGCTCGGCCCAGGCGCTTTCCCTCGGTTCGTCGACCTTCTTCATGAACGGCGCGAGTTGCACGAAAAGGAACGGGAACTCGCCCTGCTTGAAGCTGTCGCGCCACGACTGAATCATCAGCGGGAACAGGGTTTGGTACTCCCAAGCCCGGTTGGCGTTTGATTCCCCCTGATACCAGATGGCGCCCTTGAACGCCAACGGCACGAGCGGGGCGATCATGGCGTTGTACAGGCCGCTGGGCCGATGGGGGTTGGTCGGGCCGATGGGGGCCTGCGGCGCCTTGGGGGCCGGCTTGCCTTCCTTCTTCGCCTTGGCCGCCTCGTCTCGGAACTTCGCCAGCGCTTCTTCGTACGCGGCCTGGGCGGCGGGATCGATCTTGGCCGTCTTGTCGGCGGCGTCGACGTAATACTTCAGGCTGTCGACGCCCATCAGCGCTTCGCGGCTGGTCCAGGCTTCGGCGGGGGTGCCGCCGTAGTTGGTGCTGACCAGGCCGATCGGCACGCCGAGTTCCTTGTTCAGCATCTTGCCGAAGGCGAAGGCGACCGCCGAGAAGCCCGGAACGGTGTCCGGCGTGGTCACGGCCCAAGCGGCGGCGACGTCTTTCTGCGGCTCGGCCGCGCCGGTGCGCGGCACGGTGAAGAGGCGCACCTGCGGATGGTTCTTGGCCGACGCAATGACGTTGGGCACGTCGTCCGACTGCGACACCGCCCACTGCATGTTCGATTGACCGCTCGCCAGCCACACCTCGCCGACCAAGACGTCGTCCAGCGTGACGGTGTTCTTCCCGGAAATGGTTAGGGTGTAGGGGCCGCCCGCCTTCAGCTTGTCAAGAATGGCCGTCCACGCCCCCTGGCTGTCGGCGGCGGCTTCCACCTTCTGACCGTCGATCTCGACCGTCACCTTTTCACCGGGGTCGGCCCAGCCCCACACGGGCACTTTCGCGCCTTGTTGCAGCACGCAGTGGTTGGTGAACAGGGCGTGCGGCTTGACGTCGGCTTGGCACCAGGCGGCGAAGCCGACGGTGGCGAACAGGGCGACGGCCGTCGCGTTCCGAAAACGATCGCGGATGCGCATGACGCTGCTTTCCTTTGATGGAGGGGGTGGGGGTCGACGCATGCCGGTTGTTTTCAGCATCCCGCCCGCCGAGTCAATCCCCCGGCGGC
>JBOFFD010001023.1:0-8393 GCA_051648425.1 Planctomycetia bacterium | reverse complement strand
TCGGCGGTCTTGGTGATGGTGACCGGCGAGGGTTTGATCTGGTCGTACGGAAAGCGCCGCACCCCTTCGATTTCGTCGGCGTCGAAGACCCAGCGGTCGCCGCCCCGCTCGATGACGATCATGCGGCGGTAGCTCTTGTGTTGCTTGGCCGCCATGAGTTCGACCTTCCGTTCGTCGTCGGGCAGTTCCAAAAGGCCGGCGAGCGTGACGCACAGTTCCAGTTCGCCGCCGATGTTGACGAGGCCGCGCAACACGCGGTTGGTACGGTGGGGAATGGGGCGGACGAGTCGCACTTCGGTGATTTCCTTGAGCAGAATCGTCTCCAGGGCGAGCCACCGTCGGCCGATGCGGAACAGCACGACCGAAAGCGTCTCCTGCGGCGGCGGTTCTTCCGGCTTGGCGAGGGCGGCGGTCCAGTAGTCGCGGTAGCCGGGGGGCGGCTCGCGGTCCCAGAAGTCGCGGCCGGCGGCGCGGAACACCTTGCAGTTGCGGCAATGGACGTGGGCTTGCAGTTCGACGCACGAACCGTCGCCGAAGACGCCGATCGTCTTCCAGCATTCGCCGACGCCGGGCGCGGGCGGAGGCGCGGGGACGCCGTTCAACGCCTCGTCGTCGGCGACGATGATCTCGACCAGCTCTTTATCGGTCGGCCGCATCGACTAGCTGCCTTCGGCGCTTTGCGCCCGTTCGCGATACCGCGCCGCCGACGCCCGATCGCCGCGGCGGTCGGCCAGCAGGGCCAGATACGTCAAGGCGACGCCATGGTTCGGATCGAGGTACGCGGCCTTGATCAGCGAGGCGACGGCCTGGTCGTCGCGGCCGCGGGCCGTTTCCACCACGCCGAGCAATGCAAAGCCGTCGGCGTCCGGCCCGGCCGCCAAGTATTGATGGCAGGCGACGGCCGCTTCGTCGAGTCGACCTTGGTCGGCCAACCAGCGGATCGTATCGATGTCGGCCGGCCGGTTCACCTTACGGACGGACTCCGAGGTGGGCGCGGCGAAGGTTTCCCCCAGGGGCGCGGTCTTTGGCCGGGCCATCGTCCGGCTGCCGGGTCCGGCGGTCGCCGGTCGGCTGGACGGCGCGCGGGCGCTGGACGGCGGTCTGATCATGGGGGGCGGCGTCGGCCGCATTCGGCTGAAGGCGAACGCGGCGGGGTCGACGGCGTGGAAGGGTGGGTCGGCGTCGGTTGGCAACATGTCGGCGTGACCGAGGACGAGGACGCCGTCGGCCGCCAACAGAAGGTCGATTTCCGCCAGCAGCCGTCGTCGGCCGACCGCAGTCAGGTAGATCATCAGGTTGCGGCAGAAGACCAGGTCGTACGGTCCGCGAAGGTCGAGACGGGGGGCGTCGAGAATGTCGCCATGGAGGAAGCGGACGTGCCGTCGCACGTCGGGCGTCAATTCAAAGCCGTCGGACCGCTGGTCGAAGTAGAGGTCGCGGTAGTGGGCGACTTCGCCGCGGAAGGCGTTCGCGGAATAGACGCCGCGGGCCGCGTTTTCAAGGGCGCGGCGGCTGAGGTCCACCGCATCGACCATCAGGCGGTCGGGCGCGACGCCGACGTCGAGCAGGGTCATAACGATTGAAAACGGCTCTTCGCCGGCGGCGCACGGAACACTTAGGACGCGCAGCGGCTGGTCGGCCGGCAAAACAGTGGTCCGGCGGAAGCCCCACTCGGCGACGAAACGGAACGGCTCGCGGTCGCGGAAGAACCACGACTCGGGAATCGACGTCTCTTCGCCGAGTCGGCGGACTTCCTCCGTGTCGGCGAACAACCGCTCCAGATAATTTTCCGTGGTCGTCAGTCCGAGGAGGACCATGCGGCGGCGGACGGCGTCGCCCAGGCTGTGGTCGCCGAAGGCCTCAATGTTGAACGCCAGCCTTTTTTCGAGCAACTGGGCGATGTGGTGTAAGCTCATCGTTCCACCGCCTCTACCGCGTCCGACGGATCGACGAGGCGGCCGAGCGACCGAAGCGCCGGTCGCGGGGCGGCCAGGATTGGAGCGACCAGCGCCGCTTCGACGAGGAGGTCGCGGTCGATCCATTGCAGCAGCACGTCGTCGATCGAAGTCACCGAGCCGAGAAACGGCGCGTCGGGCAGGGCCACCCCTAGGTCGCGGAGGTCGCCCGGATCGACGTCGACGGTGTCGGTGACGCGTTCGGCCAGCAGGCCGACGAGCCGTTGCTCGGCGCCGTCGTTCTCGACCAGCACGATGCGGGAACTAAGGCGCGGCGGGCACGGCGCTTCGCCCAAGAGGATGCCGAGGTCGACCACGGGGACGGCGCGGTCGCGGTACATCATGATGCCGGCGAACTGCACTGGCGCGTGCAGCATCGGCTTAAGATGCACCCACGGCACGACCGCGACCACCTGCTCCACGGGCAGGAGATACCGGCCGTCGCCGACGCTGAATTGCAATGCGAGCATAAGCGTCGAAGCTCCGCGTCCGGACGAGTACAGGGACAGTCGTCATCAGTGTACCAGTAGGACGCCGCCCCCGACAGAGTTGGTTTTCGACGGAAGTCGCGGAACCATGCGGTCGCCGCGCCGACGGTCGGTTACGGGGCGGTCGGGTCGGTCATCCAGCGGTACATTTCATCGGTGTTATACGCCAAATCCCAGCAGTTGTGGCCGACCATCGGGTACTCGGTGTATTTGACCGCGCCGCCCGCCTGACGCAGAACCTGCGCCGCCTCGCGGCAGTTGTCAACGGTGGCCCGGCCGTCCTTGTCGCCGCAGAAGATCCAGACCGGTTTCGACTTCAAGGCCGGTAGTGCCGAGAGGTCGCCCCGGCCGCACATCGTGCCGACGGTCTTCCAGCGGCCCGGATGCTTCGCGCCGAGCGACCACGCCCCGGCGCCGCCCATCGACAGTCCGGTGAGATGGATCTGCGCCGGGTCGACGCGGTAGTCCTTCATGACGGCGTCGAGGACTTCCATCGCATGGCGACCGTCCGAAGAGTCGGCCTGCCAGCTTTCCAGGGCTTGGGGGAAGACGGCGATGAATGGGAAGGAATCGGCGCGAGCCAGCACGGCGGGACCGAGGCCTACCTTGGCGGGCAGTTCGCCGTCGTCGCCGCGCTCGCCGGAACCATGCAGAAAGAGGATGGCGGCCCGCTTTTTTTCCGGGGTCTTGTGATAGTCGGCTGGGATGAAGACGGTGTACTTGCGCGGCTTGCCGACCGGGGCGTACAGTTCCCGGCTCAGGAACCCGACGGCGTCGGCCGCCTCCGCGTCGGCGCCGGTCTTCGGCGTCGGCAGGTCTTGGATGAAGACGTCGGTGAAGTCGACGCGGATCGGTTTCGGATCGCTGTGGACCTGCAGGGCGATGACGCCGTCGCGGGGGATCGAGGCGTCTGGTTCGCGATAGTCGACGGTCCGCTTGTCGTTCAGCGTCATTTCGATCCGCTCGTTCATGCAGCGGATCGTGTAGCGGTTCCACTCGGCGGGCGTCTGGAACGATGCGTCCTTGGCGGGGCCGGCCAGCACCTTATTCCGGCGCGATTCGTCGTACAGGCAGCCCCAGTAGCCCGCCCCGACGTCGGCCTGGTAGCCGATCATTTCGTGGTGATTGGGAATGCGTCGGCTGCGAAACTGCACGCCGCTGTTGCCGTAGCCGTCGACCAGGCGGAACCGCAGTTTCAGTACGAAGTCGCGGTGTTCGGTGGTGGTCGCCAGGAACTGGTTTTTGGGAATGCCTTTCGTCTCACCAACGACGACGCCATCCTCCACGCGCCACACCGATTCGTCCCCTTCCCAACCAGCAAGCGACCGCCCGTCGAACAGCCGGCGGAAACCGATCGGCGGATCGTCACCGAAGGCCGGCGCCGAAACAAACAGTGCGGCGGCGACGAAACCGCCAAGCCAGACGCGCGGCGAAGAGAGAAAACTCATGGGGTCGGTTCCTTGGTGGAGAAGGTTTCGGTGGTACGCGGCGGACCGAAGAAAAACGGCTGTCGTCGACCGCCGCCGGTTATTGCGTTGATTCGCCGTCGGTCGTCGGCAATTCCGCCGCGGCGTCGTCCAGAAGCCTTTTCAGTTCGGCTCGTTGCTGCGGCGTCAGGTCCGCCAGCCGCTGTTGCGGCGTCAGGTCCGCCAGCCGCTGTTGCGGCGTTAGACGTTTCAAGAGTTCCTCGGGCGAGGCTCGGTCCAAAACTTTTTTTACCATTGCGTAGTGATGTTCCAGCAGTTCTTTGCCGATCACGTCCAGCCCTTTCTTTTCATAACGTTCGGCGAATTCAAGCAGCAGCGTGCTGGTCAGTTCCGAGTAAGGCCGATAGTACTTCGCGCCAAACGAGGCCGCCGCCGGCTTGGCGCTGAACAAATGCAGGACGGCGTTGTGCTCCGTCAGCGGCAGTTCATGGATCACCACGACGCGGATCACACCCATGAAATGCCTGGCGTCATACACGCCCGCCGCCGTCTGATTCAACAAACCGGTCTTCAGTAGTTCACGCGGCGTCCGCACGCAGACCGCGAACAGTCTGAAATCGCCGCCGGGCGGTAGGTCGCCGGCCGCCGAAGCCGCCTGCTTGCGGTCGTTCACATAGTGACCGACCAACTCGCACATCGCCCAGCCGTCAAGCGCCTCCTGGTACGACTTGAACGTCACCAAGTTTCGCCGACCCAGATCCTCGAAGCCGTCGGGCGGCCGGCGCGGCGGCGGACCAGGCTGCGGACAGTGGATGACCAAATCCAAGAACTGACTTTGGTGCGACAGATCCCGATCGATCTCGACTTCCACCGTCGTGTCTTGAAAGAAGTCCTGCCACGACAAGCCGAACAGCTTGTGCCACGGCAACGGCCCTTCGTCGCGATCCTCGCTCATTCTACGACGCCCGCCCGTCGGCGTCGGCGGCGTCCGAAATCGTTTGGTCGCGCAGGTGGCGGCGCAGC
Source organism: Planctomycetia bacterium (assembly GCA_051648425.1). Taxonomy (GTDB): domain Bacteria; phylum Planctomycetota; class Planctomycetia; order Kolteriales; family Kolteriaceae; genus JBOFFD01. The sequence continues at coordinate 3,500 of JBOFFD010001023.1, read as the reverse complement.
GATTCCGCGATCTCCGGGGGAATCTCGACCGACTTCAAGCCCTCGGTGGGACTGATTCGGCAACAGACCGCCGTCACCGAACCGGTGGCCAGACGGACGGCGTCGCGCTGCATCGTGAAGCCGTAGGTGGCCGATTTGCGCGTCAGCCGTTCGACGTCGACGCGGATCGTCAGTTCGTCTTCGAAACGGGCCGGGCTGTGGTAATCGCAGGTCGCGGCGATGCGCGGCCAGCCCAGGCCGTTTTCGCGGCGCTCGGCGACGCTGAACCCCAGCGACCGCAGAAAGGCGTGCTCGGCCTCCTCCATGTACCGGAAGAAGACCGCGAAATGGACGATGCCGGCCATATCGGTGTCGGAGAACTGCACGCGCCGTCGGTATTCAAACACGTCGACCCCCATGACCCGGTCTTCGCAGAATCTCTTCGTACACGGCGCGGATGGTGGCGGTCATCGTTTCGTGACGGAATTGGTCGGCGAACAACGCTCGCCCGCGCTCGCCCATCGCGGCCCGGCCGACGGGGTCTTCCGCCAGACGCTTCAGACCTTCCGCCAAACCGCCGATGTCCTGCACCTTCACTAGAATTCCCGTCTCGCCGGTCCGCACCACTTCGCGGGCGCCGTCGACGTCGTAGGAAACGACCGCCTTGCCGCTGAGCAGGCTCTGCGGCAGCACCCGCGCCAACCCCTCGCGGTAGCTGGCGTGGACGACGAAGTCGCAGGCGTGCACGAGGGGAGGTATCTTCGTCGACGGCACCAACCCGGTGAAGACGAACCGCTCGGCCAACCCCGCCGCTCGCACCTCGGCCTCCAGCGAATCCCGCAGATTGCCCCCACCGATGAACAACACCTTCAGGTTAGGCAGTTCCGGCGCGATCTTCTTCACGGCGGCGATGACGTCGTCGTGGCCTTTCAGGTCGAACAACCGGGCCACCTTGCCGACGACCACGTCGGCGGGCGTGAAACCGAGGGTGCGTCGGGTTTCGTCGCGGTCGGCGGTCGGGTGAAGGAACGGCTCGACTTCCATTCCACTGTACACCGTCTGAAACTTGTCGCGCGGTGCGACGCCGGCGGCCACCGCTAGGTCGGTCATGGCGTTGGCGACGCACAGAATTTTGTGGCATCGCCGCGCCGCCCAGCGCTCGGCCTGCACGTAGAGCAGGTTCTTTTGCCACTTCTCGAACGGGTGGAACGGCAGGCCGTGGATGGTGTGGACGACGGCGGGCACGCGCTCGTTCCAGGCGGCGGCCCGGCCGACGATTCCCGCCTTCGAGCTGTGGGTGTGGACGACGTCGGGCTTCCATTCGCGGAACAGCCGGCGCAGTTTGCGGTAGGCGGTCCAGTCGGCGCGGGGACTCAGCTCGCGCTGAAGTTCCGGAACCACGCGGACGTCGAGCTTGCGTTCGGCGCGAGCGAAAAGGTCGCCTTCGGGGCCGTCGGCCGGTCCGGTGGCCAACACCACGTCGTCGCCGAAGGCGTCGACCAAATCTTCGCAGTTGTAGAGCGTGTTTTCCTGGGCGCCCCCGAGAATCAACCGCGTGATGACGTGAACGACCCGCATGAGCACCCGTCTTCATCGGCGCGACGGCGGGCGGGCGGTTCAGCCGCCGTCGTCCGCGTCGAGCGCCATTGCCGCCAATGTTGCGAAACTCGCCGAGGCCGTTGTAGTCTTGGAACTCGATTTTCCCCGTTCGCCCGCGCGGCGGGGACGAAGCGAAAGCGACCGACCCCAGACAGAGGACCTGTTTTACGACGACCCATGCAAACCGGTGGGACGCGCCGTCTTCGCGCGTCGGCCCGCCTTGACTGAACTCGCCAAACAACCGCCTGAACCGTGGACTTCAGAAAAAAATTACAAAGCACGCGAAATCGATGGAAGAACGTGAAGAACTTTGCCGATAGTTCCGTTGGTGAGACGTGCCACGAGCGCGGACTTGGACGACAGGTCTTGTGTTCCGGGGGACGACGGAGGGATGGAGAAGTGAACCGGGTGAACGGTTGGAACCTACCAGACCTCCGCTCCGACGAGGCCGGCGCCCCGCGGCAAGCCCCCCTGGAAGCATCGAGTTCGGCGACCGCGTCGACGGAACGCACCCCGCGTAAGCGTGGGGCGGCCGGGCGACGCGTCTTGGGAACTTCCATGACTGAACGAACGAATCCGTCGACGGTCCGTTGGATGCGTCGGGCCTCGACCGCTGCGGGCGTCGTCGCGCTACTTGGCGCCGCCGGCTGCACGCAGCCGCAGGTGCTGACGAAGTCCGACTACATCTACTACAACGCGATCAGCGCCGACTACGCCAAGCAGCAGTATTCGGCGGGTGACGCGGAAAGCGTGCCGATCGTCGATCCGCGGACGGTGCTTAAGCCGGCCGCAGAGCCGTGGCGGCTGCCGCTCGAACAAGCCCTCAAAATGGCGCTCGACGGCAACAAGCAGATCGCCCTCTTAGGGTATCAGCCCGGCGAAGCGGCGACGCGCATCGACCTACAACTCTCCACCTTCGACACCTTCGTGGAAGCGGGCGGCGTCTGGAGCCGGCAGGAACGCCAGGTCACCAACAACATTCAGACTTTCGGCACCGGCTCGAACGTGCTGGTTCAAGACCTGTTCGGCCCGCAGGCCGGCAACGGCGTCAACGCCACCACCGGCGGCGCCACCGGCGACCAGCTCACCAGCCTGCCCAGCGTCGACGTCTTCGCGCTTCAGAAGCGTAACGCCACCGGCGGTCTTACTCGCTTCTCTTACAGCATCGACTACCAGAACAACTTCCCCGTCAACCAATTCATCGCCATCAACCCCGGCTGGCGCAGCGTGGCGACGATCGCACTCGAACAGCCGTTGCTGCAAGGCGCCGGGGTCGAGTTCAACCGCTCGCCGTTGCTGATCGCTCGGGCGAACCAAGAGCAGTCGATTCAGGAGTTCGCCGCCACGGTGAACACGCTGCTCCGCGACGTGACGGTTTCGTACTGGCAGTTGTACTTCACCTACCAAGACCTGTACTCCCGCGAGACCGGGATGAAGCAGGCGCTGGCGGCGTGGCAGAAGGAAAAGAACAAGTTCGACGCCGGCACCGGCTCGACGCCCGACGTCGCTCAGGCCCGCGAACAGTTCGAGTTCTTCAAGGCGGCCTACGTGCAGGCGATGCAGCGGGTGCACACCGCCGAGCGCGAACTGCGCGAGCTGTTGGGCGTCGCGCCGGAAGACGGCCGGCAACTCATTCCCGCCGACGATCCGACCGTCGCCGCGTTCCAGCCCGACTGGCAGCTCGGCGTCCGTGAATCGATCGACAACCGCCCGGAACTCATCGGCCAGCGCTTCGCCATCCGCGCCGCCGAGATCGAATGGCAACGGCAGAAGAACGGCCTCTTGCCCGACCTCACCGCGTCGGCCAGCTACGGCATTTCCGGCCTGGACAACCAGTTCGACCAGTCGTTGGACCAGATGACCGACAACAATTTCAACGAATGGCGGCTGGCCATCCGCTACCGTCGGCAGATCGGCGAACG
>JBOFFD010001022.1:0-6691 GCA_051648425.1 Planctomycetia bacterium | reverse complement strand
AGGAATTCATGGAAGCCCTCCGCGGGCTTCCGGCGAAGGTCGCCGCGTACTTCGACCACCCGGAGGTGCAGTACACATGACACCGCTGACAGGCTGATGGCATCTTTCTGATGAAGTTATTTGCCGACGTAATAGGCCTACGACGCCATGAACCGCCCGACCTGGATCGAACACGTCGACCGCACCGGTTCCACCGTCGCCAGTTACTACTACCTCCGCGACGCCGCCGGCCAGACCACCCGCGTCGTCGAAGGCATGACCGACCCGTCGCACTACCAAGGCTACGCCAATACTTACTTCCCCGGCGTCCGAAAGGTCGACTACGCCTACGACGAACTGTACCGCCTCGTCGGCGAAGACGTGCAGAACGCCGACGCGACGACGCTGTCGATCGACTTCCTCTTAGACCTCGTCGGCAACCGCCGGGAACAACTCCGCGTCCAGCGCGGCCCCAACGACCACGAGATCGGCACCCCCGGCGACGTTCTAAGAACCGAACGCACCACCGCGTCGTACGACGAGCGCGACCGGATGATCGACGAAGTCTTCACCGTCGACGGCGCGACCGACCGTCTCACGTCGTTCGACTACGACGCCAACGGCGCGCAGATCGCGAAGATCGTCCGCGACGCCGCCGGGCGTCTTACCAATGAAACGTCCTTCAGTTACGACCTGCGCGGCGGGCTCGCCGGCGCCTCGGTCTCCGAGTACGACCCGGCGACCGGCGCCGAACTGGTTCGCAACGTCGCGTCGTACCAATACAACGACGCCGGCCTGCGCGTCGGCGAGACGGTCCGCGCGACCGAAAACGGCGTCGGCCCCGGCGTCGTGGCGTCGAAAATCCTGCTCCTTGACAACCTGAACCCCACGGGCTACCCGCAAGTCCTCGAAGAGCGGACCCCCACCCCGTCCGGCAACCCCGCCGACTCCCTACTGATCGCGTCCTACATCCACGGCCTGACGCCGCTCGCGCAATACCGCGCCGGCCAGTCGAGCTTCTACGTAATGGACGGCCACAGCGGCGTCCGCCTCCTCCTCGACGCCGCCGCCGCACTGCAAAACGCCTACGCCTACGACGCCTTCGGCGGCATCTTAACCTCCACCGCCGCCGTCCCGAACGCCTTGTTGTACCGCGGCGAATGGTTCGACCCGACGATCGGCCAATACTACCTTCGCGCCCGCTTCTACGACCCCGCCACCGGCCGCTTCGGAGCGATGGACCCCTACGCCGGCAACTACGGCGACCCGCTCCAGGCCATGCGCTACGGGTATGCGGGCGGAAATCCAATCTACAGAATCGATCCGACGGGAATGTTCAGCCTCGGCTCCATGCTTGCCGGCCTTTCCATTGGAAACAGCATCGCATCGATTAAGACGGGAGCGGACGGCAGCGTTTTCGAGGTGGTCACGACCATCCTCGAAGCGATCGAGAACAACTATTCGACGGCTCAGACGATGGCCAGTTTTGGTTGGACGCTGGCGGCCAGCAATCTGACCATCTTCGGGCTTTTCGACACCGGCCGCGAAGTGGTAGCCGTTGCTTCGGCGGAAATCACCCAAGCCGGCTTGTCAGTCGTAGGCATCGTGAGTATCTTTGCGATACTTGCGAATCTCCACCACCCGCTGAATGGCCACCACATCGTACATCATAAAAAACACAGCGATGGACAGAAATCTCACTTAGATTCGAATGGTAAAAAATTCAAAGGGCCGAACGGCGGCGAACTCCAGTCTCATCATACTTTGCAAAAGGCGTGGGCAGAGGAAAATTTCAAAAACACTAACGTTAAATACAGCGAACACCTTGCCCCGACGGTGTCTTTGGAGTCTGGAAAAGGCTTCCCTCACCACGCACTTAGTGTGCTTCAGACGAAGAGGGCGGCGACGCGCGTGCAAAACGGCCAAGGAATTTGGAGTTCGACTATTACGTCGGCATGGATGTAAGTAGTACCGCGACGGCTCGCACGCCGTGTCCGCTGGCACCTACAGCCTACTTACATCCATGCCGGCGTAATATCGACGAAGAACTTGAGTACATCGTCGACGATTTCCGTAAGGTTGGATTCGGCGACGACGACATCAAGCAAGTTCTGGATCAGAACTATAAAATGCTGAACGTCCTTGGCGTGAAATTCACTAAACCGCTTGGTTTCTGAAAGAGAAATGCTATGTTAAATGAGCTCTGCAACATCTTCACGGTCGAGTGTGTCGAACAGCCTGCCAGCTTGAATGACATCCAAGAGATGAAAATGAGGTTCCCCGCCGTTCCTGAAGAATACTTTGAACTTATGCGGGAAGCAGCGAGAATCGTTCTGAGTCACTCGGCCGGCCGATATTTGAGGGTCTGGCCTCCGGACAGATGCATCGAAATGTACGATGCGTACGAGTTCGCAACTTTCGTCCCATCTGCAGTCCCTATCGCAGACAACTGCGGCAGTGGCATGCTAGCATACTATCCTGGCGCATTGGGTTTTGGCTTGTATCGGATTGAGTTTGGCGCCCTTTTTGACAGTGAAACGCTCTGGATCGCCCCGAGCCTCAAATCGATTCTCGTCAACGGCGAGGGCGTCGATTTGATCGGATAGTTGATTCGTGGGATTGTAGCGCGGATGCGGTGGTGTGGACCGAGGATTCTCTCTGCAATCGCACCTCTCAGACCTACAACGTCCGCGACCAATCGATCGAAACCTGCGGCCCGGACGACCTCGTTTAGCACACCGTTCATGACCCCAAGGGACGGGAGGTCTACAGCGTCGATTCGTTCCTGCCAGGTCAGACCGGCCCGATCCTGGGATCTTACAGCGAGTACGACGCCCTCGGCCGCCGCACTAAGACGATCGACCAGCTCGGCCGGGCGACCGACTACGAATACGACGCCCGCGGCCGCCTCGCCGCGATGGTGCAGCCCGCAACCTTCGACCCGGTCGCCGGCGTCCGCGTCCGGCCGCGCTGGGAGTACGAGTACGACCGCTACGGCAACCAGACCGTCCTCCGCGACCCCTACGGCCGCGAAACCCAATTCAAGTTCGACGCCTTCGGCCGCCAAATCGCCCGCGTCCTACCCGGCGGCGCCGCCGAAACGACCACCTACGACGCCCTCGGCCGGGTCGACGCCTCCACCGACTTCTTAGGCACGACCGTCGACTACGCCTACGACGCCCTCGGCCGCCTCTCTTCTAAGACCTGGACCGCCGCCGCCCAGTCGACCCCTGGCGACTGGACGACCTACACCTACGACGCCCTCGGCCGCACCGACCTCGTCGAGACGATGCACCACGGCGTCGTCGACAACAACTACGACGCCGACGGCCGCCTCGTCCAAATCGTCTCCCCCGAAGGCGTCCTGAACTACGCCTACGACCCCGTCACCGGCCGCCACACCCGCACCTGGACGGCCGAAACCGACCTCCGCTACGCCTACGACGAACTCGGCCGGCTTAAGACCGTGTCGGTCGTCGAACAGGGGAACGTGATCTTAGTCACCCCCGAAGTCGCGTCGTACACCTCCGACGCCGTCGGCAACCTGGCGACGCAGACGCTAGCGAACGGCGTCGCCACGACGTACGCCTACGACGTCATGAACCGGCCGACCTGGATCGAACACGTCGACCGCACCGGCTCGACCGTCGCCAGCTACTATTACCTCCGCGACGCCGCCGGCCAGACCGCCCGCGTCGTCGAGGGCATGACCGATCCGTCGCAATATCAGAACCTGTCGTGGTCGAACTTCCCCAACGTACGGAAGGTCGACTACGCCTACGACGAACTGTACCGCCTCGTCGGCGAGGACGTTCAGAACGCCGACGCGACGACGCTGTCGATCGACTTCACGCTCGACCTCGTCGGCAACCGTCGCGAACAACTGCGCATCCAGCGCGGCCCGAACGACCACGAGATCGGCACCCCCGGCGACGTTCTAAGAACCGAACGCACCACCGCGTCTTACGACCTGCGCGACCGGATGATCGACGAACTGTTCACCGTCGACGGCGCCACCGACCGCCTGACTTCTTACGACTACGACGCCAACGGCGCGCAGGTCTCGAAGGTCGTCCGCGACGCCGCCGGCCGTCTTACCAATGAAACTTCTTTCAGTTACGACCCGCGCGGCCGGCTCGCCGGCGCCTCGGTCTCCGAGTACGACCCGGCGACCGGCGCCGAACTGACTCGCAACGTCGCGTCGTACCAATACAACGACGCCGGGTTGCGCGTCGGCGAGACGGTTCGCACGACCGGGAACGGCGCCGGCCCCGACGTCGTCGCGTCGAAAATCCTGCTCCTTGACAACATGAACCCCACGGGCTACCCGCAAGTCCTCGAAGAGCGGACCCCCGCCCCCTCCGGCAACCCTGATGCCGTCCTACGCACTCGATGCACCACGGCGTCTTAAGGCCGATGCGACCGAATGATCGACGAACTGTTCACCGTCGACGGCTCGTTGCTCATTCGTCGGTTTCCGCCATCAGTTTGGCGACGCTTCCCCGGCGGGTTTTCAGCAGTGCGTCCCAGGCGTCCAGGCAGCGTTCTTGGAGGGCGGGGTCCGCGGGCGATTTCGCTTGTTCGTAGAGGCGGAGCAGGAGGGGGCCGAGGTCGACGGCGTCGTAGAACGGGAGTCCGGGCGAGCCGGCGGGCGGGGGCGTCGTGATGGCGTCGACGACGGCCGCGACGAGGTCGGCCAGCGGCCGGAGCGGGCCGGCATGGTCGCGGAGGGCGTGCAGCAGCGGCCGGGGGTGGTCGAGGAAGCTGCGCGAGCGGACGTAGGCGGCGAGGAACGGCCGCATCGCTTCCTGGTCGAGCAGGTTTTCTTTGTGGAAGATCCGCTCGACGCGGCGGCGGACCTCTTCGTCTTCGTCGTCAATGAACTCGGTCAGCAGGGCGACGGCCGGCGGGTGGAACTGTTCGTCGGCCGCCCAGTCCACCGCCGCCCGCACGGCTCCACGCCGCCAGGGCGTCGATCCGTGGCGGCCGCGCGAGGCCGTTTCGGGCAGCCGGCCGTACTGCAAGTGGAGGGCGACGGCGAACTCGGCCCCGGTCTCGGCGACTTCGGGGTGCTCGGAAACCACCATCCGCCGGACGACCGGTTCCGCCGCCTCGGGGCGGGAGCCGAACAGGATTCGGAGGAAACCCTGACCGAAGCGCGTCGCGGGGATGCGGTCGTCGCCGTCCGTACAGGCGGATAGGAACCACGCGACCGCTTGGTCGGGGTCGACGCGCCAGACTTGAGCGCAGACATCGATCGCCGCCGCGCGAACCGCCGGGTCGGAGTCGCCGACGAACGCCGCTATGGCGTCGCGCAGGTACGAAAGCCGATCGGGGTCGCTCCGAAGCAGGGCGGCCGTCGCCAGGGCGGCTTGGCCGCGGATGCAGTTGAACGCTCGGATTTCCAGATCGCTCACGGGTGGGGGACCAGGATCGTTGGGACGGCGACGGGTGTACGAGGTCGAGATTCCCTCCGTCGATCGCAGCGCCAGATTCACGACGGCCGTCACCGTCGGTTCGGTCCAGGGTTCGTCGCTTCTTGCCCGCAGAAGGTTGGCCAGCGACGCTGCGAAACGCTCGTCGCGCCGCGCGGCCGCGGCCTCGACGATTTTCCGCAGGCTGGCGAACGACGCCGGCCGCCAGGCCTCCCGTGCCGGCTCGTCGAGTTTTTCGGGCGCTTCGTCGAACGAGAGGGCTCTGAGCAGCTCGTTCAGATAGAGGGGGTCGGCGTCCGCCGGAAACCGCAACGCCAACTGGGCGAACCGGTCGGGCTGTCGTCGGGCCGCCACAAACAAGTCGTTCGCAAACTGTTCCGGGCTTGATTCCACGCAGTTGTCTTTCCCGGAGCGGCGGCCGCTTCGCCCCGGCTTCGCGGGCTTGCGGCCGACGAGGTCGAGCCAGGCACGGTCCGACGGCCGCCGTCGCTTGTCGGCGATCGGCGAACGGACGAAACCGGCCCACCCCGGAGGCAGGTCAAAATAGCTACGATGGGGGCTGAACTTGCAGCGGACGATCCCCTCGAGATTTTTGGCTGCGTCCGATTTTCTTGCGGCCGGGAGCGCCGGCAGCAGACGGTACTGCGTCAGGCCGCGACGGTTCGGCCGATCCAGGTCTCCGTTCAAGACCCGCGTGTGGTGGTCCTCTCGAATCGACCGATCTTCGACCTCGACGAATTCAAGCAGGAAGGATTCGATCGCCCGGTAGGCCGATTCAGAGCAGTACAGCGAAAACCGACGGAGCAGCCGCCGCGCCGGCGTCCATTCGGGGCGCGGGCGGCGACCATCGGCGCGGAGTGCGGAGGGGCGGGCGGCCAGCCACGCCAACGCCCGATCGGCGACGGCGGTCGGCCCGTGCGTCAAGAGTCGGACGACGAGTCTCAAAACCGTTTCCGGCTCGTCGACCGCCACGTTCTCAATCCGGCCGAAGAATGCATCGGGATTCGTTCGCAGTTCCGCGGCCGCGGCGCCGGCCAGGCACTCGCGGATGAACCGTGGAACCGACCGTTGCAGCACTATTTCCGACGGATCGCCGGCCGACTCGCGCCGGGCGAGCGGCAGCAGCAGGTCGAGCGCCATCACTGAGACGGCTTGTCCAACGGCGTGAAACGTCCGCCGTTGCTTCTCCGGCAGGCGGTCGGCCTCCCTTTCGTAGGGGCGGCGACGGGTTTCGTCGGTTCCGTCGAGGGCCGCCTCCCAACGGGCGGCCGTCAGTC
>JBOFFD010001021.1:0-2331 GCA_051648425.1 Planctomycetia bacterium | reverse complement strand
ATTGTTGGATGCGCTGCACAGGGTCGTAGACTTTCCTCTTGCAGCCAATTTTTCAATCGGCGCGATGACTCAAAAAACGACCCTGCGCACGCAACTAACTGAAGATCAATAACAAGGACGACCCTTTGGCGGAATTGTTCAATCCGCCATCGTTTCTTAGCGGAAAGACGCGGGGCGGCGGACCACCCCAGCTAAAAAGACTTCGCCGATCGATTCCGCAACCATTCGGTGTGAAATCCGATCTGTTACACCAACCCGTCGATCGTCTTGCCGCGGGCCAGCGGGTGCGGACGGCCCGCCAGGTCGAGGTACTGCGTTTCCGGGTCGATCCCCAGGTAACGGTAGACGGTCGCCAGGAAGTCGTGGGGGTCGTACCGGTTCGTCGTCGGTTCTTCGCCGTTGGCGTTGGTCGCCCCGATGACGTCGCCGCGCTGGCGGCCGCCGCCGGAAATGAGCATCGACATCGCGCTCGGCCAGTGGTCGCGGCCGATGTTGCCGTTGGGCTGGTGTTCCAGGCGGGGCGTGCGGCCGAATTCCCCGGTGACCACGATCAGCACCCGGTCGTCCAGGCCGCGGTCGTAGACGTCGTCGATCAGCGTCGTCACGATGTGGTCGTACCACGGCAGCCGACTGCGCAGCGCTCGCCCCATGTCCCAATTGACGGCGTGGTCGTCCCAGTTGTAGCCCGGTTCGGTCGAGCCGTGCGGCTGGCCGGAGATGTAGACGTTGACGAAGTTGACCCCCGCCTCGACTAGTCGGCGGGCCAGTAGGAGATCCTGTCCGAAGCCGCAGGCGTCGTACCGTTCCCGCACGCGCGGATGTTCGCGCGTCATGTCGAACGCCTGGGCCACCCGACTGCTGGAAAGCACGTCGAACGCCTGCCGCTGGAACTCCGCCGCCGCCCCCAACGGCGCGTCGGCCTCAAGGTGCGGCCGGACGCGGTCGAACTCCGAAAGCAGTCGACGGCGGTCGCGGAAGGCGTCGACTTCGACTTGCAGCCGCATGGCGTCGGCGCCTTCGGTGCGACCGTGCAGCGGGTGGACGTAGTATTGCGGTACGTCGAACTTCGCTCCGAAGTACCCCGGCCCCCGCCACGGCGTCGACGCATGGAACGGCCCGATGTTCACCGAAGTCGGCATTCCCGCCCGCTGGCCGCCGAGCGCCCGATAGATCGACGACTCCATCGCCGGGAAGTGGGAATAGCCGTTGTTCGACCCCGGCAGGGCGTCGCGGTAGCCGGTGCACAGCCGGCGGGTGCCGAAGCCGTGGTCGGCTTCATCGTGCGCCAAGCTGCGCAGCAGGGTGAACTTGTCGGCGATCCGGGCATGCTTCGGCAGCAGTTCGCAGACGTCCATGCCGGGAACCACGGTGGGAATCGGCCGAAAGATGCTGCGGATGGCGGTGGGGGCGTCGGGCTTGAGGTCGTAGGTCTCGAGGTGGCTCGGGCCGCCGTGGACCCACAGCACGATGACCGCGCGATCGGCCGGCGCCGGCCGCGCCGCCTGGGCTTGCAATTGAAACAACTGCGCCAGCGACAATCCGCCCAGCGCCGTCGAACCGACGCTGAGCATCGTGCGGCGTTTCATCCTGCCGTTGCCGGAAGCAAGCAAGTCGAGCATGGGAGCGCTCTTCGTCAATGATTAGGTGGGAAGCGGACGACCGCCGCCGTCATTGTACCAGGCCGACGAACGGTCGGAAAGCGCAATCGCCGTGACGTTCGCGGCCCGCCTCGAAAAGATCATGAATGACCGCGGCTTCAACCAAACCGATTCGGCGATGCGCAGCAACGTCGGACAGCCGGCGATTTCCATGATGTTGAAACGCGAGTGCCGTCCGCGGAAGCGCACGATCCTGCGTCTTGCGGAAGCGTTGGAAGTCGCGCCCGAAGAACGGCGGCCGGGATTCGAGCCTCCCGAGACTTCTTAAATTCGATCCGCGCATCATCTCTCACCGGATGAAGACGAATTCCTTCAGATTGAACAGGACGTGCGCCAGGTCGGCCCAGGCGCCAGAGTCGTCGGCGGGTCGTTCGGCGAGGAAGCCGCGCAGTTGCGACCGTTCGTCGGCGGTCGGGGCGCGGCCCAGGGCCGCCCGCACCATCGCGTCAAGTCGGGCGTCGACGGTTCGGTCGGTTCGTGTCGCGGCCGCCGCGCCCCACCGTTTCGCCAACTCCGCGACGAGCGGATCGTTCATCAAGATGAGCGCCTGCGCGGGCACATTCGAGGTCGACCGCCGACCCACCGTGCCGGCCGGGCCGGGCGTGTCGAACGCCAGCATCATCGGCGACAGGAAGTTGCGGCGGACCTTGGTGTAGATCGACCGCCGGCCGTC
>JBOFFD010001020.1:0-8321 GCA_051648425.1 Planctomycetia bacterium | reverse complement strand
AGCCTGTTGGCGGCGATGAGTTATGGAAGAGCGACGGCACCGCCGCCGGCACCATCCGCGTCGACCTTCAGCCGGGTCCGTCCGGCAGTTTCCCTCGCTATCTGGTCAACGTCGGGGGGACGCTCTATTTCAGGGCCGGCATCGGTTCAAGCGGCGAAGAGTTGTGGAAGAGCGACGGCACGGTCGCCGGCACCGTCCTCGTCAAAGACGTCCGGCCGGGTTCGTCGGGTGGTTACCCCCTCTTTCTGGAAAACGTCGGGGGCGTACTTTTTTTCAATGCCAGTGACGGTACGAACGGCGATGAGCTGTGGAAGAGCGACGGTACCGCCGATGGAACCGTGCGTCTCACCGGCGACTTCTTGGATGGCGGTTCCGACGGCCCCACCAATATCACGAATGTCGTTGGCGTCGTCTATTTCAGCGCCAACGACGGTCAGTTCGGCAACGAGCTTTGGCGGTACTTCGCCGACGTCGAAGCCGACCCGATCGTCTTCGGTTTCGCGCCTAAGAACGCTTCTCAGGGACAGCCGGTCTTAATCGATCTCAACATCGCACTTACCGACGTCGACGGCTCGGAGACGCTGACCGTCACCATCGGCGGGGTGCCGATCGGCAGTTCATTCACAAAGGACGGATCGCCGGTCGGCTTCGATATGGGCGACGGGAATTGGCGCTTCGCCGCGAACGAACTCGCCGGCCTGACGCTGCTGCCGGTGGTTTCCTTCATCGGCGAACTGAATCTTTCGGTGACGGCGGTCAGCGTCGACGACTTCTTCACCGTGAATCCGCGGGAGGGGCGGACGGATGTGCCGCGGACTCGGACCGAAACGCAGACGATCACTCTTATCGCGGCGGAGGTGTCGCGGCCGATCGTGACTGCTGGAACGGCGACGGGGCAGGCCGGGCAGGGCATTCCTCTGCCGATTTCGGTGACCGTGCCGACCGGCGACGACTTCCTAATGCAGATCAACGGCGTGCCGGCCACCGTTTTGCTGTCTGCCGGCTTCCGCCTGGGGACAGGGTCGCCGATCTATCTCGTCAACTCGGGCGACCTCGCCAACTTGAGCTTCCTCGCGCCCGCCGGACTGCCGCCCGGCGAGTTCCGCCTGTCGGTCTTCGCCCGCAACCTCGTCACGCAGTCGGAAAGCGAAATTCGAGAGATCGTGGTGACGGTGGCGCCGATTGGGGGCCAAACGCCGGCGCCAGGACTGGCGGTGCTGCCGGCCGGCGGCGTCGTCGGCCGGCCGATTCCGCTCCTAGTCACCGTCACCGCGCCGCCGTTGGCGGCCGGCCAACGGGTGCGCGTGTTGATCGACGGCGTGCCGATCGGCGCCTTGCTGTCGGCCGGTGACTCTCTCGGTGGCGGCACTTGGTCGCTCACCGTCGAACAGACCGTCGGCCTGACGCTCACCCTGCCGCCCAATTCCATCGGCGGTCGAATCGATCTGGTCGTCACGGCGGAGGTGCTAGGCGCCGACGGCCGGTCGCTCAACTCCGTCGAAACACGGTTGCTCGTCGACGTGGCGCGCGGCAACACCGCGCCGCGCTTCGGCGCCGGTCGGCCGCGCTTGAACAGCGTAACGGGACGCAACGGCGTCCTGGTGCGGTCGCTGCTGACTGGCGCGGGCGACGCCGAACAACGACGGCTGGGGGCGGCGGTGGTGGGTCTCAAAAATGCCGGCCGAGGCCGTTGGCAGTTTAAGACGACCGGCGCCTGGAAGAACGTCACCGGCCGTCTTAGCGATCGACGGGCGCTGCTTTTAGGTTCGACGGCGCGGCTTCGGTTCGTCGCCGCCGCGGGCGCGGCGCCGGGCAAGCTGGAAGTGAAACTGCGTGCGTGGGATCTTACCACCGGCGCCGCCGGCCGATTCGCCCGCGCGACGCCGAACGGCGGCGCCACCGCGTTCAGCAATCGGGTGCGCACCATCCGCGGCACGCCGACGGCGTCCGCCGCCGAACCGACGCCGCGTTCGAGCAAGCCGAGCCTCTTGGGCGCCGCCTTGCTCGACGCGGTGTTCACCGCCGTCGACGATTGACCGTCGGCTTGCGTCGCTGTGTTCTAGAGGACGGTCGCTTCGCGGCCGGCGAGAACGACGCCGTCGGCGTCTTGGGCGGCGGGGGTCGAGGCCGGCCACGAGGTCCAGCCGAGGCGAACGCCGTCGGGGCCGCCCAACTTCATCGGTGGGACGTCTTCGGCCCGCAGCACCGGCTGGACGTCGAATTCCAAGTCCGGCCCTAAGTACAAGCGGACGAGATGGACGAGCAGGTAGTACGCCTTCCGTTCCGACGTCGGTCCGTCATCGGGGAGGAACGACAAGAACTGCTCGTAGTCGAGCGGTCCCAGACGGATAAGCACCTGACCCTGCACGTCCCAGACGCGGTCGCCGGCGGTGAAGGTGCTGCCGAGTCGGTTGAAGCGACCGGCGGGGCCGCCGCCCAACCGGGTCGTTTGTTCGGCGTCGAGGCGGTGCCATTTGCCGCGGAACTGCTGCACTTTGGCCGGGACGCCGAAGTAGTCGGTCAGCAGGGCGGCCAGCGCGACGGCGCAGCGGGGGCGTTTGGCCAGGAAGCCGGCGTAGTGCAGCAGGGCCAGGTCGTCGATGCGGGCCAGAAGGCGGGTAGGCGCGGGGGCGTCGACATCCGGGGGTTCGTCTGGCGGCGTGTCGTTAGACGGAATGGCGGCGCGGGTCGACAGCGTCAAACGGTCGCGCAGCGACGGCATGCCGAGGCCGATGGTGCTGAAGAGGGCGGCGGTGAACGGGTCGGGCTGGGTGCGGGCGAAGTCGCCGCGCTCATAGGGGATGTAGAAGCGGTATTTTTCCCACGCCCGGAAGAACAGCGACGTGATGCGATGGTTGAAGAGGTCGAACCAGTCGCGCAGGGCGTACCGTTCCGGGCCGCGGTTTTCGTACTCGTGCCGCAGCAACTGTTCGCTGTAATGGCGGGGAAGTACGCCCATCGGCCCAGTCAGTCCGACGAAGGCGACCGTCAAGAGCGGGGGCTTTTTGGGATCGGTCGACGGTTCAAGGGTGTAGATGGCGCTGGCGGGGAACGACAACCCCTGCAGGACGCGAAAACGGACGGCTTCGTCAGCCGGCAGGCTGGTCCGGCCGACCGGCTTGCGGCGGCGGCCGAGGCTTTCCAGCACCCGCACCGCCTGGAAGAAATCGAAGGTGAACGGCTCGGTCTGCAGACGCTCGGCGGGAGTTGGCCGATGCGCCAGAACGGCGAAGGGTGACTCGACTGGAGCGACGGCCAGTTTGGGCGGCGGCGGCGTGATGCTTTCGTCGAACGGATTGCGGGGACTCGTCACTCCGTCGCTCCCATGGGAAACTTGCTAGGGCTAGATAAACCGCGGTCACCTACGGAGACGGCGGGTTCGGTTTCCCCAGCAGCCGTTGCAGCAGGGCGTCGCGCACTTCCGGCGACAGACGGCGCAGGTCGTCGTCGGTCAACCCGGCCAACCGTTGATCGACCGGCACCCGCGCTAAGAGTTGCTCAACCGGCACCCGCGCCAAGAGTTGCTCGACCGGCACGCCATCCAGGCGCCGCTCGACCGGCACGCCTTCCAAGCGGTCTTCGATGCTGGCTTTCCGCAGCACCTCTTTCACCGTTTCCCGGTGATGTTCCAGAAGTTCTTTTCCGATCACGTCCAGTCCCTCCTTTTCGTAGCGCTCCACGAAACTCAAGAGCAGCGTGCTGGTCAGTCCCGAATACGGCCGGTAGTGGGCCGCTCACTACTTCGCGGCCTTCGGGTCGGCGCTGAACAGATGCAGAACCGCGTTGTTCTCGGTCCAGGGAAGTTCTCGCACCACCACCACGCGGATCGTTCTCGTGAAGTACCGCGCCTGGTAAACCCCGGGAGCCGCCGGTTTAAGCAGCTTGCGCTTCAGCAAGCCGCGAGGCCGACGGACGCACACCGCGAAGAGGCGGAAGTCGGCTTTGGGTGGCATACCGTCGTCCGCCGCGGCGGAGAGCTGCTTGCGGTGGTTGACATAGTGGCCGATCAACTCCTCCAAAGCCCAGACGTCGAGCGCCTCTTGGTACGACTTGAACGTCAACAAATTGTACCGCGCCAGCGACTCGAAGCCGTCGGGGGGGCCGGCGGATGGGTGGGCCGGGCTGCGGACAATGGATGATCGCGTCCACGAACTGGCCGTGCTTCGACAGGTCGCGTTCGAGATCGACTTCCACGGCGGTGTCTTGGAAGAAATCCTGCCACGACAGGCCGAAAAGCCGATGCCACGGCCTCGCGGAATCCATGTCCCCTCTCCCGCCGCTTCCGACTTAAACCGTCCTTTCCGAACCAGGCGGCGTCAGCCGAGGTGTTTACGGAGCTTTTCTTCCGTTTCCGGCGTGTTCAGTTCCGCCTTGCCGAAGCCGACCTCGGCGCCGACGGCGGTCGCCTGTTCGTGGTATTCGGGGTAGTTGGTGACGAGCATGCACGGGGCCGATTTCAGGTCCGGGTCGGCTTTGATTCGCTTGATGATTTCCAGGCCGTCGCTGTAGTCGGCGTCAAGTTTGCGGTTGACCAATACCAGGTCGAACGGCTTCGAGCGCAACTGGAGCAATGCTTCGTCGGGCAGCGCCGCCGCCACCACCTCGGCCTGGAAGCGCGTTGTCAACAGCCGTTCCAACGAGGTGTGGTCCGGAACGCATTGGCCGATGCTGAGAACCCGTTTCGCCATTTCATTCTTCTCCGTGTTGGTTCGCCGAAGGGATGGTAGAAGAACGAAGGCCGATCGCCGCCGGCGTCCAACCGGCGGCGGCGGCCAGACCGTCGGCGGCGCGCAGTTCGGCGGCCAAACCGTCGACCAGCGTCGCGTCGCCGGCGGCCGTCTTCACCGCCGACGGCAGTACGCCCCAAGTGTAGGTTTCGACTTCCAGATGCGGTAAGACCGGCAGCCGGGGCGCCAGTTCCGCGAGGGTGCGCAGGCACTGCGCCAACGCCGGGCGCGTCGTCGAAAGCGGCCCGACCATTTCGGCGTCGATTGGCACGTGAAAGTGGATGCGCCACGATTCGGCGTCCAACCAGTCCGCCGGCGGATTCGACGCCAGCTCGGCGGTCAGGTCGACGCGGGCCGAAATCCGGCCGGTTTTCGATCGCACGAACGTTTGGTGAAGATACCGTTCCTCGGCGAACGAAGCCAAAAACGCGCGGGCGGCGGCGTCGGCCGGAGTCGTCAGTTCCAGGGCGCACGACAACTGCACCTTCGGGATCGGGATGCCGGCGTCGACCAACGCCGTGAGGGCGTCGCCGGCGTCTTCGTACTCGACGGCCTGATGGCAAACGTCGTAACAGACCCCCAAGTGCCGATCGACGACCGCCGCCGTCCCCCGGACGGCCGCCGCTTCGCGCAGCCGACGGAAGAAGTCGAGCGTTTCGCCGGTCGTTTCCAATAGGCAGAACGGTTCCGGTTCAATCGCCAGCCGAAGGCGTTTGCCGACGCGCCGTTCCAGCCGCGCGAGTTCGTCGGCCGCGTCCAACAGGTTGGGCAGAAACGTTTCGACGGTGCGACCGGCGGCATGGTCCTTGAAGGCGAGCGGCAGGGTCGACAGGCTGCCGTCGGCTCCGTCCGGAAGTAGGTCGGCCAAGATTTCGGCGCAGCGCAGGGTGTAGTCGCGGCGGTCGACGGTCGACCAGTCGGGTTGGTAAACGGCGTCTTTGACGCGGGCGGCGTGAAAGTCGCCGTAAGGGAAGGCGTTCAGGGTCGTGCAGACGGCGCCCGCGCGGCGCAGCCGATCGGCAAGGTCGCGGCGGGCGACGGGGTCGCGGGCGGCCTCTTCAGCCGCACGGCGTGCGAACCACAGGCCGACCCCGACGGCGTCGCCGGTTTCGGCGCGAAGGCGGGCGGCGACCGGCGCGGTGTAGCGGTCGATGTTGGCGGCGACCTGCGGCAGCGTCGGACCGGGATGGACGTTGGCGCAATACGCCAGCGGGGAGGCAAGGGTCGGCATAGAATACCAAGTCCACCGGGCTTCGCGCGACGAATCAAGGAACCGCCCGTCGATTTCCGCCGGCCGCGACGCCGGACGGTCACTACAACATCGGCGGCAAGGTTCGCGGCGACGCAACGAATGCTACGGTAGAACCCCGCCTCCCGCAAGCGGGGCGTCCTGGGAAACTTGTAACCACCGCCCGCAAAGCGAGACCGACCCATGGATACGCAGTCGTTATTGATCATCGGCTTGATGGTCGCGGCCGTCGTCTTTCTGGTGATGCTCTTCATCTTCGTCCAATACTTCAATCTGTGGATTCAATCGTTCACGACCAAGGCCGGCATCGGCTTCTTCGACCTCGTCGGCATGACGCTGCGGAAGGTGAACCCCGAGCTAATCGTGCGGGCGCGAATCATGGCGGTGCAGTCGAAGGTCGACATCTCGCCGCGGCAGTTGGAATCGCACTACCTCGCCGGCGGCAACGTGCCGAAGGTCGTACGGGCGCTGATCTCGGCCAGCCGGGCCGACATCCCGATGGACTTCAACCAGGCGGCCGCCATCGACCTCGCCGGCCGCGACGTCGAGGAAGCGGTGCAGACCAGCGTCAATCCGAAAGTCATCGACGTGCCCGACCCCAGCAAGGGGAAGATGAGCATCGACGCCGTCGCCAAGGACGGCGTGCAACTGAAGGCCCGCGCCCGCGTCACCGTCCGGACGAACCTGAACGGCCTCGTCGGCGGCGCCACCGAGGAAACCGTCATCGCCCGCGTCGGCGAAGGGATCGTCAGCACCATCGGCAGTTCGGAAAGCTACAAGCTGGTGTTGGAACATCCGGAAATGATCTCGCGGAAGGTGCTGACCTCCGGCTTGGACGCCGGCACCGCGTTCGAGATTCTGTCGATCGACATCGCCGATATCGAAGTCGGGGTGAACGTCGGCGCCCAACTGCAGGTGGCGCAGGCCGAGGCGGAAACCCGCCGCGCCCAAGCCGAGGCGGAAATCCGCCGCGCTCGCGCCGTCGCGCGGGAGCAGCAGATGCGGGCGCTGGTGCAGGAAAATCGGGCCAAGCTGATCTTGGCCGAGGCGGAAGTGCCGAAGTCGATCGCCAACGCCTTCCGCAGCGGCCGGATCAAGGACATGCTGCCGGCGCAGTCGTCGACGGGCATCGGCACCCAGGAGAACGGCGTCGGCGTCCATCAGATTCCACCCTCGGCCGACCAGGTCTGACGAAGGCGGTTTCATGCTCGACGACGGCGTCGCCGCGGTTCTTTTCGACGCCGGTTTCACCCTGGTGGAACCGGTGCGTCGCATCGACGACGTATACCTGGAAGAAGCCGAGGCCGTCGGAGCCGTGGTCGACGCGCCTCGTTTTCGCGCTCGTTTCGCCGAGACCTTCCTGAAGCGGTCGACCCCGGACCGTGGAACTCCCGCCGCCAGTAGCGTCGATCCGCTGGCGACCGACGAAGTCCGCGAACGCGGCTGGTGGCATCATTTCACCGCCACGCTGGCCGACGACCACCCGTCGCTGCGCGAACGCCACCGCGAATGGTTGGAGCGGTTGGTGGCCCGGCTCGACGCCCCCACGGCTTGGCGGCCGTTGCCCGACGCCGAGCGGCTGTTGCGGCGGCTTCGCGACCACGGCGTGAAAACCGCGGTCGTCACCAACTGGCATTCCGCGATCCATGGCATACTGGAAGGACTGGGTCTTGCGCCGCTTCTGGAAACAGTGGTGGCCAGCGTCGACGCCGGGTATAAGAAGCCGCATCGGGCGATCTTCGCGGAAGCGTTGCGGCGACTGGGAGCGACGGCGCCCGAGACGGTGCATGTGGGTGATTCGTGGGACGAAGACGTGGTGGGGGCGCGCGGCGCGGGCCTCCGCCCGATCTATGTCGCGCGGCGGCCGAACGTGTCGTCGCCCGATCCGTCGGTGCCGATGATCCATGGACTTGGGGAACTCGCGGACGCTTTTGTACGCAAAAGCGATTGTTGTGGTGATGCAACCGGAGGAGTCGACGCGGACGGGTCGACGATCCGAAACGGGCGGCGCTGAAAGTGAACACGTGGTTCCCTTATAATCGTGGCGGCCGCGCCGTCGGTCGTCCGGACTTTGAAACGTAGGACGCACGGCGGGCCGCGAAGCCGACGCCGGCGCCCGAACCAAGGATGACGCGCGGAACGCATTCGCCGCGCCGACCATCAACGCCGACCCGCCGTCGAGCCAGATGGGCGGGCGGCACTGACCGCGTCGCGCTCGAACGAGACAGAAACGAGAGAACGCCGATGTTGAGAAACGTGGCCGAGGAGATTCAGAACGAAGTCGACGCCGCCGAGATCGGCGAGTGGATGGAATCGATCGACGACGTGCTGAACCGGTACGGCAC
>JBOFFD010001019.1:0-3823 GCA_051648425.1 Planctomycetia bacterium | reverse complement strand
CATCCACTGGTCCGACAGCGCGTAGACCACGCAACCGAGCACCGTCAGTACGAGCACGCCCGCCGAAACCAGGTAGTAGAAGCCCAGCTTGCCGCGACGCCTGCTCATAAACCGCTCCCGGAACCGTTACCTCGGCCGAGGCTATAAGTGGGCGGCGCCAACGTCGCAACGTCAATTCGGCGGCGGTTCCCGATCGTCGGCGAACTCGCCGCGCGGCGCGTCTGCTTTTCCGTCGGTCGGCGAACGCCACTGGCGGATTCGGCGGTTGTTCGTTAGAAATACCGTCGCGGCGGCCGACGGCGGGCTTTCCCCAACGACGAAGCTTCCTTCCGTCCAGAGGAATCGCTCCCGGCGGTTCGTCGGGCCGACGCGCTGCATTCGACTAAACTCCGGTGCCGAAGGCGCCGCGATCGACGGTCCACCTACGGGCCGTCGCGCGCGACCCCTGCCTTCCAACCCGGCCGACGGTTCCCGTTTCGGAGGCTCCTTCGCTGTCGCGCTACAACTACAACAACTCGGTCAACGGGTTGACGAAGCTTTTCATGGTCCTGCTTCGCATCGCCATCGGCTGGCATCTGCTGTTCGAGGGCTTGACGAAACTCGATTCGCACGTCGCCGGCGTGAAGCCTTTTTCCGCCGAGGGCTACCTGCGGAACAGTACCGGCCCCGGTAGAAACTATTTCCGTTCGATCATCGAAGACTTCTGGAGTTTCGATCGGCTCGACGCGGAAAAGACCGGCGGCGCTTGGACCGGCCGCACCCAACAGTTCGCCGCCGACTTCGGCTTCAACGAAGAACAGAACAAGGCGGCGACGACCAAACTGGCCGACCTTCGCAAACAGTTGGCCGACCACCTTGCCGACCCCGCCAACGCCAAGAAGATCGAAGACTACAAACGCCAGGTCGAGAAATGGCGCGAAGACGAAGCCGCCCCGCACCCAGCCTTCGAGCGCGACGTCTTGACCAAGACCCAACGCGACCTCGAAACCACTCGTAAGGAATTGACGGCGCCGCTACAGGCCTGGACCGTTGACCTCGAAACCCACTTGAAGGGACTGCTCACCCCGGAACAGACGGCTCGATCGAGTTCGACGCCCGACTACCTGACTTGGTGGAAACGTCTCAGTGAACTGGACCGAAGCAACTGGTTGACGATGTGGGGCCTGACCCTGGCCGGCGGTTGCATGGTGGTCGGGTTGTTCAGCCGCTTCAGCGCGTTGACGGCCGCTGCCTTGTTGTCGTTGTTCTACTTCTCGAATCCGCCGTGGCCCGGCTTGCCGGCCCCGCCCAACGCCGAAGGCAACTACCTCGTGGTCAACAAGAACTTGGTGGAAATGATCGCCTGTCTTATGCTGGCGACCGCACCCACCGGCTTCTGGGGCGGCCTCGACGCGCTCGTCCGCGGCGTGATCACTCGCCCGCTCTTCGGCGTCGGCAAAGACGGCCTGCGTGCGGACGACCCGGCCGCTTGATGTTTTCTCGTCATTGGAGTTTTGTTATGGCCCCTGCGGAACTGCGCAACGCTCAACGTCGCGTCCCATTCGAGCCGTTTCGTCTCGTCATGACCGACGGCGCGTCTTACGAAATTCGGCATCCTGAGTTGCTTCTTATCGGCGAACGTTCGGCCGTCGTCGGCGTGACGAAACGTCCGGATCAAGAGTTTTTCAGTCACTCCGCAACGCTCGACCTCCTTCATGTGATCCGCATCGAATCGGCGCTGGAAGAATCGAAACCGTCCAACGGGTCGACGGCCCAGTAGGCGGTTCGGCGCAGCACAGTAAAATCATCACAGGCCCGATCTCTCGTCGGCAAGGAAACTAAGATATGCAGTTGTCGAAAGAACAGTTGGTGCAGGGCCGGGCGAACTTTCAGCAGCAGTCGCTGTTGCTGAATCGGCGCGACTTCCTGAAGGCCTCGGCGGCCGTGCCGGCGGCGGGGGCGTTCGCCTACTTCGGCTATGGCGCCCTGCGCGGTTCGCCGGTGCGGGCGGCCATCGTCGGCACCGGCAACGAAGGTTGTCAGGCGATGATCGACCAAAGCCCGCCCGACTTCCTCGAGTACGTCGCCTATCACGACATCCGCCCCAGTCAGATCGAACGCGGCCGCAACGCCTTCCGCAAGCTGTACGGCCCTACGCAGGGCGACGCCGTCAAGTTCTACGACAAATGGGAAGACCTGCTCGCCGATAAAGACGTCGAAGCGGTCGTCATCGCCACGCCGCTGTGGACGCATGCGAAGCTTTCCATCGAAGCGATGCAGGCCGGCAAGCACGTGCTGTGTGAAAAGCTGATGGCCCGCAACATCACCGACGCCAAGGCCATGGTCAACGTCGCCGAGAAGACCAATCGACTGCTCTCCATCGGCCACCAACGGCATTACAGCACGCTGTACGCCGACGCCCTCAAAACCGTGCAGTCGGGCGTGCTGGGCGACGTCAAATACATCCAGGCGTTCTGGCATCGCAACAACGCCTGGCGCTATCCCGACGACTACGCCGACGCCAAGCTGCGCGGCACGATCCGCGACAGTTGGCGGCCGGAAGTCCCCGAAGCCGACCGTTCGGTCGACGTCGTGAAGTACGGCTACAAATCGCCCGAAGAACTGGTCCGCTGGCGGCTGTACAACCGCACCGGCGGGGGTTTGATGGCGGAACTGGGCAGCCACCAACTCGACGCCTGCTCGCTGTTCTTAGAGGGCAAGCATCCGATCGCCGTCACCGGCGTCGGCGACAAATACTTCTACGACGACGACCGCGAGTGCGAAGACCATGTCTACTGCACGTACGAATTCCCGAACGGCGTCGTGGTCACTTACTCATCGATCAACACCAACGCGGTCGCCGGCTACGGCGAAATCGTACTTGGCTCGAAGGGCACCCTCATGGTGCTGACGGAAGCCGACGTGTTGCTCTACGACGAACCGAACCCGTTCGCGAAGAAAGACTACGGTAAGACGGAAGTGCAGGCGGCCGCCGCCAAGAAAGGCGAGTCGACGATGTACTCGGCCGCCAGTCTCGGCCAGCCGGCCGCCGCCGCCAAGAAGCCCGGTTCTTGGGCCGGCGGCCCGGTCAGCCGCGGCTACAAGGAAGAGCTTGAACACTTCGCCTACTGCATCCGCCACGGCGGCGAAGTCCGTTGCGACGGCAAACGCGCCCTCGCCGACGCCGTCATGGCGATGGCCACCAATGAAGCCATGCGCAGTCGCGAACGTCTCGAATTCCGCGACGAATGGTTCGATGCCAAAGCGCCCGGCGTGCCCGACCCGGTCCCGCAAGACGCCTCGCTCGCGAAATTGGCCGCTTCGCTGTAACTCGACTTCCGCCGTGAAACTCAGACAGGAATTGTACAGATGATCGATCTGACGCTGGATCAGCAGGAAGTCGGCAAGCAGAACTTCCTCACCGCCCTCGGCTCCCTCCGCCGCGACTTTCTGACGAAGTCGTTGACGGCGCCGGCCGTCGGTCCTTACTACTTCGGTTACAAGCCGATCGACAAACCAATCAAGGCGGCCATCGTCGGCACCGGCGACGAAGGCTGTCAGGCCATGATCGAGCAAAGCCCGCCGCACGCGCTCGAATTCGTCGCCTACCACGACGTCCGCCCTAGTCAGATTGAACGCGGTCGCAAGTCATTCCGCAAAATTTACGGCAAAGAGAAGGGCGACGCCGTCAAGTTCTACGACAAGTGGGACGACATGCTCGCCGACAAAGACGTCGAGGCGGTCGTCATCGCCACGCCGTTGTGGACGCACGCCCGCTTCGCCGTCCAAGCGATGAAGGCCGGCAAACACGTCCTCTGTGAAAAGCTGATGGCCCGCTACATCG
>JBOFFD010001018.1:0-2443 GCA_051648425.1 Planctomycetia bacterium | reverse complement strand
GTTCCTCTTTGGTCGACAGGACGATAAGCGGCACCTCGCGGGTGGCGGGATTGGCGCGGTAGAACTTGACGAGGGTCAGGCCGTCGATTTCCGGCATGACGAGGTCTTGCAGGATGACCGTGGGACTGAGTCTATTGGCGGTTTCGATCGCCTTGGTCGGGTCGCCGCAGTGATGGAATTCGACGTTGGTTTCGGGCGCGAGCATGCGGCGCACCGCCTCGGCGACGATGGCCTGGTCGTCGACCAGCAGGACGGTGATCTTGTGTTTGGCGAGGACGGCCGCGACCCCGCCGCCGGCCCCTCCTTCCGCCCGTTCCGCCGCCATTCGCCCGTCTCCAGAAATCGACTTTCTGCCACCGTTGTGTTGCCGCCGTCGCGGACAAGGCCGTCGGGCTTCCCCGCCGGATTCCTTTGAAACGAAAGTCGAGCGTCCGGGCAATGGGTCGGCCGGCAAATCTCGGTCGGGCGCCCGCCTCGACTATACCCTGCCGGTGAGGGCGCCCAACAGCCAGCAGCCGTGGACGTGCGGTTTCGCGGCCCGTGCGTGGTCAAGGATCACTTCGTTCCCGCAGCCGGCTTCCTCCAAAGCGTCGGCCAAAACCGGCATTAGGCCATAGTCGCGCGTTTGGTAGATCGCTTCCGCCAGTTCCACGACGAGCGGCGTCCGCCAGGGAGATAGGTCGACCGGCGGCGGAAAGGGATTGCCGACGACGTCGCGCACGACGTCGCACCCCTCGGCCGAGCGTGCCGGGAATAGAAGCGACGCGGCGTGGAAGAGTGCGGCGTCTTCGGCCGTGCGAGCCGTGGCGTCGGCCCACTCGGCGAGTTGGTAGAAGAACGGAACGCCGACCGCACCGGTCAGCGGATGGATCGACGGGAGGTAGATCGCGCTCACCTTGAGGAAGTTTAAGTTCGTCGGGTGCGCATTCATGATGAGGCGGCCCAGTCCTAGGCCCGCTTCGGGAAGGTCGCGGCCGTCGAGCTTCGCTTCGACGAATCGAACGTAGTCTGCGAAATCGGCCCGTGTCTCGGAATCGAACGACATCCGCTGAACGGCAAGCCCGACGACCGCCGCGTGGAGCAATCCGCAGGCCCGTTTTTTCAGCGGAAACTGCGGCGGCAATCCGGCCGGTTGGTGGTCGCGGCGCTGAACCCGTCGGCCGCCGCCGCGCTTCTTCGCTTCCGCCTTTCGGCGAGCGGTATACACGTCTTCATCGACGAAATGCCGGCACATTTCCCGGAAACGGTCGGTCGTCGCCCATTCATCGGGCGTGGTCAAGAGGTTGATTTCTTCGGTGGAACTCCTGGCGAGGATCCGTCGCGGTCCCTCGTCGCTTCAAACCATCGAAGCGAACGGGCGCGTTCGACCGCTAAGACCGCGAAGAACTATCGTAGGTTCGCCGGGGCGATCGCGTCGCGCGACTTTTCCACGATTCGGCCGCGACCGGTTGCGACGGGCCGTCGGTCGCCGCACAATGGTCGTCGCCCCGTACGCCGACGCCGATGGCCGAACGCGGCGCGATCAGGAGGTTCCGTATGCCGATGGATCAGCAGACGCCGCGCGGCGACGAACTGCGCGGCGACGCCTTGCGCCGAACGTTGGAACGGCTCGTCTTTCCCGATGTCGAGGGGCCGGGGCAGTATGCCGGCGGCGAGCCGAACAGCATCGTCAAGGACCGGGCGTCGGTCGAAACCACCCTGTGCCTCGCCTTCCCGGACACCTACGCCCTCGGCATGAGCTGCCACGGCGTGCAGGTATTGTACACGCTGGTCAACGACGACCCGCGGTGGGCGTGCGAGCGGGCGTTCTGCCCCCGGCCGGATTTCGAGGCCGCCCTACGCGAGCACGGCCTGCCGCTCTATGGGTTGGAATCGTTCACGCCGTTGGTCGACTACGACGTCGTCGGTTTCAGCCTGCAATACGAAGTCTGCTACACCAACCTGTTGACGATGCTCGACCTGGGCGGAATCCCGTTGCACGGCGCCGACCGCACGATGGACCATCCGCTGGTCTTAGCCGGCGGACCCGGCGCCCAAAGCCCGGAAATCCTGGCGCCGTTCATCGACGTCTTTCTCGTGGGCGACGGCGAAGAGACCCTGCCGGAACTGCTCGAGCGGTGGTCGCACGCCCAGCGGCTGGATCTTTCCCGCGAAGAGGCGATCGCCCACGTCGTCAAGGATTTTTCCAACGCCTACGCGCCGCGCTTCTACGAGCCGGAATACTTTCCCGACGGCCGGCTCGCCGCCCTGCACCGCACTCGGCCCGACGTCCCCCGCGAAATCACCGCGGCGGCGGTCTCGGACTTCTCGGCGACGCCGATCCCCACGAGGCCGATCGTACCGCTCGTGGAAGTGACCCAGGAGCGGATCGCGGTTGAAATCATGCGCGGCTGCCCGTGGCAGTGCCGGTTCTGTCAAGCCACCGTCATCAAACGGCCGCTGC
>JBOFFD010001017.1:0-3189 GCA_051648425.1 Planctomycetia bacterium | reverse complement strand
GTCGGAAAAAACACGAAACGCCAGGAAATCGTCGGTCGATGAAACGTTTCGCCGGCGCGACCGGTACAATTCGTTGAGCCTACCGGCGGAGGAGTTGCACCCATGCGGTTCGTCGTTCGATCATTGACGCCGGCGGCGGCGGTCGTCGTTTTGCTTTCGTCGACGGCGGTCGCGGGCGACTCGTCCCTTTTGGAACCGATCCACGAACCCAGCCGAATCTTTAGACCGGAAGACGTCAAGCAGCGTTTGAAAGCCGCCGCCCCGGCCGGCGGCTTGAGCGGGATCATGCAGCGACTGCTGACGAACGACGGCGAGAAGCCGTCCGCGCCGTCGCCGCCCGACTTGTCGAAATTGTCCCCGGAAACAGTTGCACTTCTCGCCGAGATGGCCAAGAAAATGTTTCCCGACGGCAAGCCGCCGTTCGACGCCTCCAAGACCGACGCCGCCACGGCCCGGCGGATCGCCGAGAAGCTGGCCGAAGATCCGGAAACACTGAAACGATTGCAGTCCGACCCCAAGCTGCGGGAACGGCTTGAATCGCTCGCAAAGAAGTTCGGCGGCGATGCGCTTCGACCGACCGACCCATCCCTCCCGCCCGCCGCGCCGCCCGGCGAACAGGCGGGTTTGGGGGAAAACGGCAAGTCGCTGAAACCCGAGGAAACCGGCGGTTTAGAGCCGGCGGGCGACGGCGCGCCGCCGCCGCCGCCGTCGGTGGCCGACGGCGTGAAGGAATGGCTGCGCGGGCTGGCCGATCCGTCGGCGAAGCCGTCACCGTCGCAGGCGCCGCCGCCACTGCCGACCGAACGATTGGGCGCCTCGCCCGCCGTGAAGAAATCGGTCGATCAGGCGGCCGAGGCGCTGAAACGTTTCGGCGGTCCATTGGGCGAGTCGCCGACGTTGCGGCAGGCGCTGTCGAAGTTTGCGAATCTCGGTAAGACCGCCGAACCACCGACGCCGCCGCCGTCGTCCCCGCCGACAAGACCGGGAAAACCAGGCGCCGACGGACCGGCGACCGCCGGCGCCTCGGGCGCGGGGAATGCGCCAGGCGGCTCGATGCCGTTCGACGCCAAGTCGCTGTTGGAAAAACTGGCCGGTGGCGGGACGCCGTCGGCAACGCCGGAGACGGGAGGGACCGCCGCCGCCCCGACGCCGCCGAAGGTCTCGTCGGCGTCGGTCAAATCGGTGCTGTCGACGCTCGACGGTATTCGCCAGACGTCGAGCGACCTCGGCCGGCGCGGCGCCGAAGCCGCCCGGGAAATCAAAAGCGTCTTGCCGCCGTTGCCGAAAATAGATCTGCCGAAGTTGCCGAAGATCGACATGCCCCGCCTGTCGCTTCCCACGATGTCGACGCCCCGTCTGCCGACGTTTACCGGCGCCGCGGTGTCCGACGCCGTCGCCACCGGCGGTTCGCTGCCGTGGCCGTCGATCGTGGCGGTGCTCTTCGCGGCGGCGGCGGTGGTGCTCGTGGTTTGGACGCTGCTGCGGCGACGCGGCGAACTCTTCGTTCGAGCGGATTCGGTCCTCGCCGAAGACTTGGAAACCGCCTCCGACCGTCGGCGGATTCGGGTTCTGTTCGAGCGGCTGCTGCGTCAGCGGGGCGGTCGGCCGGCGTCGGCGTGGCACCATCGCGAGTTCAGCCGTCGGCTCGCGCTGTCGGCCCCGGACCAATCGACCGACGCCGTCGACTTCGCCGATCTGTATGAAGCCGCCCGCTACGCCCCAGAGCACGACGAACTGCCGGTCGGCGCGCCGGACGACGCCCGCCGGCTGTATGACGCCTTCGCCCAGGGCCGATCGTTGACCCCGAAGTCGTCGGGCTGAACACCGGCTCGGCGGCGAACTTTTACGGGACGTCGTAGATTTTTTCGAGGATGACGTCGCCGGCGTTGGTCTCGACGAACATTAGGTAGCGGGTGCCGCGCCCGCCTTCGCCGTACGTCCACTGCTGCGACACCCGCTCGGAAGTCGCCATCCGCGAGACTCGATCGGGTTTCCCGCCCATCGACCGCAGCACTTCGGAACGCGCCATTCCCAACCGCACGCCGACGGCGGCGTCGCCGGAACGGTCGCCGCCCGCAACGTCGGCGGTCGTCCACTTGCCGTCGCGGGCGCGGAAGTAACCGAGCGAGCGCAATGCATCCGCCGCCGAAGTCAGCGTCGGCTCGATGCGCGCCGCTTCCAAGTAAAGCGAGACCGCCTTCGCACGGGCTTCGGGCGACTTGCCGAACCACTCCAAGTACCGCTGCGCGAACTCCACGCGGGCGGCGGCGTCTTGAACCGGCGCCCGGCGGCCGTTTTCCTTGGCCGCCTCGGCGGCGATGCGCTCGGCGTCGCGCAGTTGCTCTTCGCGGGTTTCCAACCACGTCCGCTTGACGACGTCAGCCTGCGACGGGTCCTTGATTTCCTCCGCCAGCTTCACCGCCAAATCCTCCACCGCCGTCTTTGACAACGACCCGAGGTCGGAGGTTTTTTCCTGCACCCAGCGGCGGAACCAACCTTGGGCGACGGTGGGGTCGTCGGGAATGTTTTCGCGGGCGAGTTTGCCGAGCTTGAACGAGTCGTAGCGTGGATCGGCTCGCAACAGTTCAAGGTAGACTTTCAGATGTTCCACCTGCCACCACCGCGCCAATTGCAGCCGTCGCGCCGTGTCGGCGTCATGAAAGACGATGATCGGCCCGGCCTTATAGCGCAGGACCAGACGCTCCGGCGCGGCGTCTTCCAATCTCGGCGCCGGCAGCCGAAACGTCGTGCGGATTTTCTCGATGAAGGCGCCGACCGCCGCGACGTCGTCCTTCGCCACGGCCGGTTCTTCCGCGCGCAGAACTTCATGGTCGAAATCGGTGAAATCGTAGTCGGGCAGGATGCGGTCGTCGTAGACTTTCTTCCGTAGGGCGGTCAACTTCGCCGCGTCACCCGCCGCCTGCCGTCGTTCCGTCAGTACGCCGGTCGCGTACGCCTCGACGGCCTTCGTCGCCAGTTCGGTTTGCGGATACCGTATGTCGCGGGCGAACGCCCACTGCGAAAGTCGATACCAGTCGTCGGGCGTACGGGCTTTGAAAGCGTCGCGGCCGTACCGTTCAAGATCGGACGGCATTTTCCGCAACCGCGTCACGTCGACGAACAGGTCGTTGTTCTCGACGCGCACCGTTCCCTCGACTTCCACGTTGCCCGCAAGTTCGCCGTAGTCTT
>JBOFFD010001016.1:0-1526 GCA_051648425.1 Planctomycetia bacterium | reverse complement strand
GTGCGGACGACCATCCCCTCCTGCGTGATGAACATCACCTCGTCGTCGTCGCGGACGGTGGCGACCGCCACCACGTCGCCGTTGCGTTCGGTCCGCTTGATGTCGATGATCCCCTTGCCGCCGCGGCCCTGCACGCGGTATTCCTCGAAGCGCGACCGCTTGCCGTAGCCGCGGGCGCACACGGTAAGAAGCGAAGTCCCCTCGAGTTCCGACGGCACCACCACGCCGCCGACGACTTCGTCGCCGTCTTCGAGTTCGATCCCCTTGACGCCACGGGTGTCGCGACCCATCGCGCGGGCCAGCGCTTCATCGAAGCGGATCGACATGCCTTTCTTCGTCGCCAGTAAGACGTGGTCGCCCGGCGAGGTCAAAAGCACCGAGACCAGTTCGTCGCCGTCGACCAGTTGGATGCCGATGATGCCGCCCGCCTTCGGCCGGCTGTACTCGGAAAGCGACGTCTTCTTAACGGTGCCGTTGCGCGTGATCATGAACACGCTGCGGCCGTCGAACGTGCGCACCGGCACGTAGCTGGAAATCCGTTCCTCGGGGCGGAGGTTCAGCAGGTTGACGATCGCCCGGCCGAGCGCCGTCCGGTCCATCTGAGCGATGTCGTACACCTTCAGCCAGTAGCATTGGCCGCGGTCGGTGAAGAATAAGATGTAGGCGTGGGTGCTGGCGACGAAGACGTCTTTAAGAAAGTCGCCTTCCTTGGTGTTGCCGCCGGTGACGCCGCGGCCGCCGCGCGCCTGCGTGCGGTAGGCCGAAAGCTGCATCCGCTTGATGTAGCCGGAATGGCTGACGGTGACGACGTTGGTCTCTTCGGTGATGAGGTCTTCGCGGTTGAAGTCCTCGCCCTCGGCTTCGTCGATCTGCGTCCGCCGGTCGTCGCCGTACTTCCGTTTGATCTCCAGCATGTCTTCGCGGATGACGGCGTAGATGTTTTCGTCGGCCGACAACAGCGTTTCGTACTCGCTGATCTCCTTGCGGACGGCGGCGTATTCGCCCAGGATCTTATCCTGTTCGAGGGCGGTGAGCCGCTGCAACTGCATCTGAAGGATGACGTCGGCCTGCACGCGCGTGAGATTGTACGTCGCCTGCGGCCCCATGATCGACTGGAACGACGTGAAGCCTTCGTCGCCCAGGGCCCGATTGAGCAGCGCCGCCGGCACTTCCAAACTCATGAGCGAATCGCGGGCGGCGGGCACGTCGGCGGCGGTGCGAATGCGGCGGATCACTTCGTCGATGTCCGCCAGCGCGATCAGCAAACCTTCCAAAAGATGCGCCCGGTGCCGCGCCTTCCGCAACAGGTACTGGGTGCGACGCCGAATCACCTCGAAGCGGTGGCCCAGGAACTCGGACAGCATTTCCTTGAGCGACAACAGCCGCGGCCGACCGTTCACGAGCGCCAAGTTGATGACGCTGACGGTGTCTTGCAGCGGCGTCGCCTTGAACAACTGATTCAGGACGACGTTGGGGTCGCCGCCCTTCTTAACGTCGATGACGATGCGCAGGCCGTGCCGGTCGCT
>JBOFFD010001015.1:0-11408 GCA_051648425.1 Planctomycetia bacterium | reverse complement strand
AAGACGTCGGGATCGCCCGAGGCGACGGCGTCGAACGCCACGCCCATCTGCGTCTGCTGTTTGTCGGCCGGCAGATGGCTGCGCGCCGGTACGCGGGCGCCGATAGTGCGGCGCGGATGCCGTTTCGGCTCCCAATCGTCGAAGAGGCGGCGCACCGTCGCGTAGACGGCGTCGGGGTCGACCGCGCCGGCCACTCCAAGGATCGCCCCGTCCGGCTGATAGTGGTGGCGGTGGAAATCGACGACCTCGTCAACCGAGAGGTCGGCCAGTGATTCCTCGGTCCCCAGGTGAGATTTACCCAGCGGTTCCGGCAGCGCCAGCTTCTTCAGTTCCAGGAAAAGCTTGCTTCCCGGTTCGTCTTCCAGCGACTGGATTTCCTGTTCGACGAGCGAGCGGCAGAACTCGAACTGTTCGGGGTCGAGGTGCGGCCGGCGGACGACGTCGGCGGTCAGTTCCAGGGCCGGTTCGAGGTTGCGGCCCAAGACCGAGCCGTAGTACGACGAGTGAAACACCTCGGCCGACTCGCCCCGGCCAACGCCCAGGCGATCGAGGGCGGTTTGCAGTTCGCGGCTGTCGCGGTCGCCGGCGCCGCGGCTGGTGAGGCCGGTCAATAGGTGGGCGACGGCCCAACGGTCGGGACGCTCGTGCGACACGCCTGCGGGGATCAGCAGGGTGAAGGCCGCGCTTTGTACGCCGGCGATCGGTTCGACGAGCAGTTTAAGGCCGTTTTCCAGGTCGAATTCACGCCAATCGGCTGCCAAGAGCGAAATTCCTTTTGCGGTGGCGCGACGGACCGTCGGCCGGGCGGCGACCGGCCCGTTCCGAGAGCGGAGCGAACAGCGGACGCCATCGGAAAAGAATAGATCGTCCGCCGCCGAAAACCAGAGCCTCCCAAGGAAGCTGTCGTCCGCGCCCAAGAGCCTACGAACGCGGCCGGCCGTTGAACTCCTTCGCCGCGCCCGGTTTCCCTTCTTCGACCCGCGGAGTAAAAGGATAAGCGGAGCTTTGAGTTTACCGCGTGATTTTTCGTCCCGCTGGAGGCAATAGTCGATGGAGCCGACCTCGGAACACGACACGACCCCCAGCCTGTTCGACCGTCTGCAGGATCCTGCGTCGGCCGCCGGCGCGTGGGACGAGTTCGTCGACCGCTATGGTCGTCTGCTGTACCGGTGGTGCCGGCGATGGGGCGTGCAGGAGAGCGACGCTGAAGACGTCACGCAGAACGTGCTCTTGGCGGTACTTCGGCAGATCGGTGGGTTCCGGTACGACGCCTCCGGCAGCTTTCGCGGCTGGCTGAAGACGATCGCCTACCGCTGCTGGCTGCGGGTCGTCCAGGAGCATTGCCGCGCGGGCGCCGGCCTTGGCGGTGACGAGGCCGACGCGGCCTTGGCCTCGCTGGAGGCCAAGGACGAATTGACCGCCAACTTCGAGGCCCAGGCCCGACAGGAGTTGTTGGAAGCCGCGTTTCATCGGGTGCGGTTGCGCGTGGAGGCTTCAACGTGGTCGGCCTTCCGCCTCACCGCGCTGGACGACCTGGCGGCGGCGGAAGCGGCTGAACGGCTCGGCATGCGTCCCGGCGCGGTCTATATGGCGCGGTTTCGCGTGCAGAAACTGCTGCGCGAGGAGATCGCCAAACTCGACCCGGACGAAATCTGACGACACCGTTCGACCGCTCGGGGCGGCGGCGGCGGCGAGGAGCTACCCATGCACCGCTGTCTGGACAGCGCCCGAATGCAAGTCTTCCTCGACGGCGCGCTCACGCCGCCGGAAGCCGACGCTGTCGAAGACCACCTCGGCGACTGTCCGACCTGCCGGAACGCGCTGGCGGCCTTCACCGTCGACCCCGATCTCGACGCCGTGCTGGCCGCGGCCCCCGCGCCGGCGACGCGCAACTTCGCCGAACCTGGCGAAAAAGCCTGCCTGACGCGCATCAAGCGAGACCTGCGGGCGCTGCCTCCGAGTCATCCGCGCGAACGGGCGCCGCGAACGGTCGTCGGGCGGTATCGCATCGTTCGGTGCATCGGTCGGGGCGGCATGGGGGAGGTTTACGAAGCGTTCGACGACCGTCTGCGCCGACGGGTCGCCGTCAAAATGCTGCGGACCGATGACTACACCGTCGAAACGTCGGCCCGATTGCTGCGTGAAGCGGAGGTTCTGGCCGAACTGAACCATCCGAACATCGTGAAGATTCTGGAGCTAGGTTCCCACGTCGGGGAACCGTTCATCGTTTTGGAATACGTGGCGGGCGGCACCTTGGCGGCGTGGCTGAAAGGCCGGCCGCAGCCGCCGCGAGACGCCGCCTTGCTGGCGGCGGTGGTCGCCCGGGGAATCGAGTCGGCTCATGAAAGGGGGATCATCCACCGCGACCTCAAGCCGGCGAACGTCCTATTGGAAACCGACCGCGACCTCACTCCGGGCGAGAAGGCGGCTCCGCTGCGACTACGCGACTGTTTCCCAAAGATCTCCGATTTCGGGCTGGCGAAATGGCGGCAATGGGCAGAGTCGCTGACGCTGACCGGGCATGTGATGGGGACGCCGTCCTACATGGCTCCCGAGCAGGCGTCGACGGCGGCGGAAGTCGGACCGGCGGCCGACGTCTACGCTCTGGGCGCCGTGCTGTACGAGATGGTCACCGGCCGGCCGCCATTCCGCGGCGAAGACGCCGTGCAGACGCTCTGGTTGGTGACGCAGACCGAAGCTGTCGCGCCGCGCGTGCTCCAGCCGGGCGTGCCGCGAGACTTGGAAACGATCTGCTGTAAGTGCTTGGAAAAGAACCCGGCGGCCCGTTACGCCGGCGCGGCGTTTCTGGCCGCCGACCTGGAGGCGTTCCTGGCCGGCCGTCCAATCGCGGCGCGACCCGTCGGTTGGATCGGCCATGGGACGCGGTGGTCGAAACGGCACCCGGCGGCGGCGGCTTTCGCTTCGCTGGCGACGCTGGCGCTCGCCGGCTCGGCGCTCGGCGGGATCGCGTTCGCGGCCGTCGAGGCTGAACTGCGCCGCCAGGCGGAAAAGCTCCGTGAGAAAGCGGAAACCGAAACCAAGAGAGCGCTCGCGGAGAAAAAACGGGCCGACGACATGCTCACCCGCTCCATCTACATGTTGGGTGAAGTATGCCGGCGCATCGACGAGCCTGCGGCCGACGGCGTCGTCACCTTGCGGCGCGAGGCGTACGACGCCCATTTGACGTTGTGCCTCGACTATGTGAATCGGCTGCCGACGGACGAAGAGTGGTCTTATGAAAACCTGTACAACGCCGTCCGCACCGGCTATTTGTATATGCGGCTCGACCGCCGCGACGAGGCCGCCGGCTACTTCCGCAAGCTGCGTCCGCGCGCGGACAATATGCTTAAAGTCCATCCCGCCGACCCGGCGCTGAACGAGATCGTCGCCGACATGTACGCCTTCGGCTGCCACGCGATCAGCCGCGGCGTCAATCGCGAGAATCTTACCGACGAAGCGGTGGAATGGTTCGGACAGGCCGCCCGACTCTCGTCGGCCGCCTTTGAAGTCGACCCCGCCGATCCACGTCTCATGGCCCGCGTCATCGCCTGCGGCAACAACATGTCGACCGTCCATCTTAATTTCGAACGGCACGACGACTGCCTGGCGATGCTGCGCGAGGGTGTGGAACGACGCCGCCGTCACGCCGACGCCGCGCCCGCCGATCGCCGACGCCGGTTCGAGCAGGCGGTGCAGACGCTCACCGTCGTCGACGTCTTAAGCAAAGTCGGCCGCGCCGCCGAATCGTTAACCGAACTGAACGACGCCGTCGTACTACTACGCGTGCTACGCGCCGAGGAGCCGTTGCGCAACGAAGTCGCCGCGACGTTGCATCGCGCGCTGGCCAACCGCGCCGCCGTTTTGGAAGCGGCCGGCCGCCCGGCCGAGGCCGCCGCCGATCGGAAGGAAGCCGCCGATCTGAACATTCTACCGTAACGCGCCTTCGTATTCGTCTGACACCAACGCGGGACGCGCGATTCAGAGGCTATGGCGGCGGCCGGCGGGTCGGTTTGCGTTCGGCGACGGCGTTCCAGGGGTCTTCGGGCCAGGCGTGTTTCGGGTAGCGCGCCCGCAGTTCCTTCCGCACGATCGGATAGGTGTTCTTCCAGAAACTGGCGAGGTCGTCCGTCACTTGCTGCGGCCGATGGTTGGGTGCCAGCAGATGGACTAAGACGGGCGCCCGACCGCCGGCCAAACGCGGCGTGGCGTGCAGACCGAACAGTTCCTGAATGCGGGCCGCCAGGATGGGCGGACGGTCGATTTCATACTGCAAGGCGATCATGCTGCCGCTCGGTACCCGCAACCGCTCCGGCGCCTCGCGGTCGAGCGCCGAACGTTGTATGTGGGTCAGAAAGTCTTTCACAAGATCTGAAAGCGGCAGTTTCTGCAGGTCGGCGAAACTGCGGCATCCTTGACACCACTCCGGCAGTCGTTCGATGAGCCACGCTTCGTCTAAGATCGGCAGATTCAGTTCCGGCATGGCGGACCGCAGAAAGGCGACGCGCGCCAGCAAGAAGCCGAACGCCGCCCCGTCGAGCGGCAGGGCGCGGCTTGGGTCGCGGGCGGCGGCCTCGGCCAGCACGGCGGCGGCCGGCTCGGCGGACGTGTTCGTCGCCGACTCGCGCAGGACGAGGTCGCCGAAGCGCTCGCGGCGCCACGCCAATACTCGGCTCTTCTCCGGGTCGAAAACGTGGTCGGTCGTCGCGACGACCCGGTCGGCCGGCAGCCAGTTCCACTCGACCGCCGACGCCGACCGCACCACCGATTCGCTTTGCCCGGCGTCGACGTCGACCGCCACGAACAACTCGGCCGCCGTCACGGCGCTGGCGTTCGACACCACCACCCCCCGCCCCCCGACCATCACGCCCCGCGGGTCGCCCGGCCCCCGGCGGCGCGCCAGTCGGTCCGGGAACGCCGCGAAGAGCGCTTGGCGGAATGCGTTTTCCACCGCTTCGCCTGTCCGTTCGCCGGGCGCGCGGTCTTCGTCGGCAAGCCGGCGCAATTGGTCGCGGGCCTGCAACAGAAACCGCGCGGCGGCGACGTTGAAGGTCGGCCCGTCGCCTCGGCCGGTGCGCTCGAACCGTTCGACGGCCAGAATGCGGTCTACCATGTCCGACTGCGCGCGGTGGGCGGCCGATTCCTCGCGTCCCAGACGCGGGAAAGGGTCGCGTTCGGTCAGCAGTGCGGCGGCGGTGGCGGCCCACGTCAAACAGCCGGTGCGCCGGCCCTCGACCAACAGCCGGGCCAGTCGCGGGTGGGTCGGCAGCCGGGCCATCGCCCGGCCGAGTTCCGTCACGCCGTCGGCGTCCAGCGCCCCAAGCGCCTGCAGCAGGGCTTGGGCCCGTTCCACGGCGGCCGACGGCGGCGGTTCCAGCCAGCCGAAGCCCGCCATGTCGCGTTCGCCCCAACACAGCAGTTCCAACATCGGGCCGGCGACGTCGACCCGCCGGATTTCCGGGTCGGTATGGTCGTCGCGCCGCTGGTGGTCGGCGGCGCTCCACAACCGCACGCACACGCCGGGGGCGGTGCGGCCGGCGCGGCCCGCCCGCTGGTCGGCCGACGCCCGGCTGATTTTTTCCAACTCCAACCGATCCAATCCCACCGCCGGATCGTACCGCAGCACCCGCGCCAGGCCGACGTCGACGACCCCGGTCACCCCTTCGATGGTGACGGACGTTTCCGCGACGTTGGTGGAAAGAACGATCTTGCGACGAGGGCCGCGCCGCAGTACGGCGTCCTGCTTTTCGGGAGGCAGGTCGCCGAACAATTCACACAGGTTGATGCCGGCGCGGGCGGCGACCGGTTCCAAGAGGGACGCCGTCCGCTTGATTTCGCCCACCCCCGGCAGGAAGACCAGCAGGTCGCCGGGGGTTTGGTCGAGCAGTCGCTCGACGGCGGCGGCGGTTGGCCCTTCCAGCCGACGGTCGCCCACCGGCGGCGGCTCGTAGACGACCGACACCGGATGCGTCCGGCCGAGGCTGTCGATCACCGGGGCGTCGCACAGGTACTCCGCCAGCCGCGGCACTTCCAGGGTGGCCGACATCACCACGACCTTCAGGTCGGGCCGGACTTCGCGTCGCACCTTCATCGTCATCGCCAGGGCCAGGTCGGAAGCGAGATTGCGTTCGTGGAATTCGTCGAAGACGACCGCCCCCAGCGCTTCAAGGTACGGGTCGTCCTGCAACTGACGAAGGAAGACGCCTTCGGTGACGACCGTCAAAAGGGTGGCGGCCGAGCGTTTGCGGTCGAAGCGTACTTCGTAGCCGACTTCGGCGCCCAAGCGGACGCCCCGTTCGTAAGCGATGCGCCCGGCGGCCGACCGAGCGGCGATGCGGCGCGGTTCCAGCATGACGATGCCTCGACTGGGGTCGACGAGGCCGGCGTCGAACAGGGCGGGCGGGACGCGAGTGGTCTTGCCGGCGCCGGTGGGGGCGCGAAGGACTACCACGCCGACCTTGGCCAAGGCGGCGAGGGCCGCCGGCAGGGCGTCGTCGATCGGCAACGGGGCCAGGTTTGGTTTCTTAGGGAAGGGGGGCATGAGGGCGGCCGACGGGCAGGCTCAGCGCGGGTACTCCAGTTCGTTGCGGATCGTGCGGACGCCCGGTTCCAAGGAAAGCAGGGCGGCGGCCATGCGAGCCTGGGTTTTGCTGTCGGCCCGGCCGCGTAGGACGACCGCTCCTTGGCCGTCGAAATCGACCCGCACTCGGTCGGCGTTGGCGAAAGTGGTTGGCAGGCGAGGAGGGGCGACCGCCGTCCGTGCGATGCCGATGGTCCCAATCGGGGCGGCGGGGATTTCGATACGCACGACCTGCGGCAGGCTGGGGCCGGTCATGCCCATGTTTTGCTGGTT
Source organism: Planctomycetia bacterium (assembly GCA_051648425.1). Taxonomy (GTDB): domain Bacteria; phylum Planctomycetota; class Planctomycetia; order Kolteriales; family Kolteriaceae; genus JBOFFD01. Next base: position 4,558 of record JBOFFD010001015.1, on the reverse strand, counting down.
CATCCCACGCATGTTCTGGTTAGTGGTGGGGCGGTTGTTAGTGCGGGTCGACGAACCCCGGCCGGCGACCAGCCCGGCCGCGCCCATGGCGGCGGACGGGTCTTGGCCGGGAATCAGACTGGTGCCGAAGCCGCCCAGCGAAAGCCCGCCCCGCGCGGCGGCGAACGGGTCGGTGGCTTGCGCCGCCCCGGTGGCGATGTTCAGCGGGCTGCCGAACGTGCTGTTGTTCGGTCGGAAAGACGACGACCCCTGCCCCGGGTTGGAACCGCCCAACGACGAACTACCGAACGGCGACGAGCCTAATCCGCCGCTTAACGATGAACCGTTCATGCCGGCGCCGCCTAGCGAGTTGCCGCCGCCGTATTGGGCGGCCGCGACCTGCGGCCACGCCGCCAGAAGAAGCAGGGCCGTCGCGGCGACGACCCGTTCGCGTGTTGCAACCATCACGGCCCACCTCCGTCGACGCCTGGCGATACCCTTCCGTCGGCACTCTAGTTTATCAAAGAAAATCGGTTCCGAGCAGCGGACTTCCTCATCCATTCTTCGCCAAGTGAAGGCGGCGCGGTGAACGGAAATCTTTTTCGGTCCATTTTCGCGCGTTTCGTGTTAAATGACTTAGGGACGACCGTGAGTTCGGCGGCGCTTCCGAAGCGCGGCCAGTGGTGTGGGCGAGGTTCGAGACCAGTCGGTCGAAAGTGAGGGCTTCCAATGGATCGGTTCAGTCGGGCGACGGTGGCGGGCGTCTTGGCGTTGCTGGTGATCGCGGCCGTCGGCGCCGACGCCCAGGACCAGAACGACGGCGGTAGACGCCGCGGTCCGCCCGGCGGCTTTAGTGGTTTCGGCGGCCCCGGTCGCGGCGGCGACCTGTTCGAATTGCTGTCGGCCCCGGAAGTCCGCACCCACTTGAAGCTCACCGCCGACGAGCATGCCTATGTGAAGCTCGCCGAGGAAGCCGCCCGCGACAAGGCCGCCGAGTTCCGCAAGTCGGTTGAAGGTCTTTCCCGCGAGGAAAGCCGCGACAAGTTCATGGCCTTCGCCCGCGAGCAGGGGCCGGAACAGGAAAAGAACTTGTTGGAAATCGTGGGCGCCGAACGAGTCGCCCGGCTGAAACAGATTCGGCTTCAGACCGTCGGCATCGCCGCCCTCTTCGTGCCCGGATCGGAGGCCGCCGCCGCCGTCGGCATCACCGACGAACAGCGAAACAAAGCCCGCGCCATGATGGAAGCGACTCGCTCGCAGATGGGCGAAATCTTTCGTTCCGCCAACGGCGACCGCGAGAAGTTGCAGGCCGCCTTCGAGAACTTCCGCAAGGAACAGGAAGTCAAATACGTCGAACTGCTCACCGCCGATCAAAAGACCAAGTGGGAGGCGTTGAAGGGCGCGCCGATCGATTTCAAGATCGATCCCCGTTCGCGGGACCGCGGTCCGGGCGGCCCCGGCGACCGCCCGCGCGGCGAATCGAAGGAAGCCAAACCCAGCACTTGATCTCCTTCCCGGCGCCGACTCGCCGACAGCGGTTCATCGGGCATAATGATACCAGCGTCATCACGGTCGGACCGCGCGGTCGTTCGACCTCGGTCCATCCCTTCGTATTGGCGCCGACAGTCCGCCGACGGCGCCCGGAGTCCCCATGCATTTCGACGACCTGCTCGTCCGTCATGGCTTGTTGACGGTTTCGCAACTGGAACAAGCGCGGGCGGCGTCGGCCGGCCGGCGCCTCGACCAAACCCTGGTCGCGCTCGGCTTCGTCGACGAAGACCAACTGCTCGCCGCCTTCGGTGAGGCGATGGGCATGGACGTCGTCTCCCTGGCCGACCGCGCCCCCGCTCCCGAACTGCTCGCCGTCGTGCCGCCCAAGCTCATCTTCCGCCGGCAGGTCTTTCCTATCGAACGCCGCAACGGCACCCTGCGCGTCGCCACTCGCGACCCGTTCGACCTCGAAGCCCTCGACGACGTCCATGAAGCAACCGGTCTGCACATTGAACCGGTGCTCGCCCGCGGCGAGGAAATCGCCGGCGCCATTAAGAAGCATTTCGGCGTTGGTGGGGAGACCGTCGGCGCCCTCGTCGGCCGCGACCAATTTCAGATCGTCGAAGACGGCTCGAAAGACGCCGACGCCGACGAACTGGCCGAAGAGGCGTCGGTCGTCCGGCTCGTCAACGAAATTTTGCAGGAAGCGATCGAGCAGCGCACCAGCGACGTCCACATCGAACCGGCGCGGAACGGCTTCCGCCTGCGGTATCGCATTGACGGCGTGTTGCAGGTGCAGTCGCTGCCGCCCGCCATCCACCGCTTCGCGCCGGCGATCGTCAGCCGACTGAAAATCATGGCTCGGCTCAACATCGCCGAGAAACGGCTGCCGCAGGACGGTCGGATTCAGCTTCGCGGCCAAGGGCGCGACGTCGACATCCGCGTTTCGATCATCCCGATGGCGATGGGCGAAGGCGTCGTCCTGCGCATCTTAGACAAAGGCCGAATGAAATTCAGTATGGCGGCCGTCGGCATGAGCGGCCCGCTGTACAGCGTCTGGACCGACCTCATCACTCGGCCGCACGGCATCCTGCTGGTCACCGGCCCGACCGGCAGCGGCAAGACCACCACCCTGTACAGCGCGCTGAGTGAGATCGCCGACGACGAAACCAAGATCATCACCTGCGAAGACCCGGTCGAATACCAGTTCGACGGCATCCAGCAGATCGAAGTGCACACGAAGATCGGTCTCACCTTCGCGGCTGGTCTAAGATCGATCCTGCGGCACGACCCCGACGTGGTGCTGATCGGCGAAATCCGCGACCGTGAAACCGCCGAAATCGCCACGCAGGCCGCCCTCACCGGCCACTTAGTCTTTTCGACGCTGCACACCAACGACGCCGCCGGCGCCTTCACCCGTCTGACGGATATGGGGGTGGAACCGTTCCTGGTCGCCAGCACGGTCGAAGCGGTGCTGGCGCAACGGCTGGTGCGCGTCCTCTGCCCCGACTGCAAAAAAGCGTACGAACCCGACCCCAACCACCTGGCGACCGAACTACCCCCCGACTTCCCGCTGGATTTATGGTCCAAGCGCGACGAAACCGGTGCAAGCCCGACGATCTACCAACCCGTCGGCTGCCGCAACTGCCGCCAAAGAGGCTACAACGGCCGCCGCGGCATCTTCGAGCTACTGACGGTGAACGAAAACATCCGCGACCTGGTGGTCGAGCGCGCCAGCAGCATGGCGATCAAAACCGAAGGCCGCCGCAACGGCCTAACCACCCTACGCGACGACGCCTGGCGCCTACTCTTAACCGGCCAAACATCGGTGGAAGACGTCCTGCGCGTGACCAAAGCCGACGAACCGTACGAAGCGGAGGACGTGGCGTAGCGAATCAGACGCCGGCAATGGGGGCTATACTTCGGCGCACTCATCTGCCCAATCCAAGAAAACTCCGAGGACCCTTGCGAGCCGGTGTTCATCAGTGGCCGCGTGCCATTGGCCGTCCGCAACCCAACATGACATCCACCTCGCTTGGGTCGGGCTTTGCTGTGTCGCCGACTCCCTCCGACAGCTTTGCAAACGTCCGGTCTTCCAGATTGGTGCCGATCAAGTTGATCTTCACCAGCCAGCCGGGGTTGTCGAGCGTCTAGATCCGGATTCCCTGTTGGTGTTCCCAGTCGCCGTCGCATTGCGCGGCGTACCAATCCTGTAGTCGGGCTAGCGTATCCATCGGTCGATCAATCTTTACAGGGAATCGATTTTCAGATTCTCGATATCAGAAAGAGATGGATTCTTATCCTTGATGTACGCGCCGAACTTTTCGAGAACCTCGGCAGGCGGGTCTTCGGTTGATCGCTCGGGCATAGCCATCGTCCGGGAAACTGGTACGACTTCCTCTTTTCCGTTGAGGGTGGCCATCCTAGTTTCCATTACCTGTTTGATCGTCCATTTCGGGCCGAAGTGATACACCGCGGCATACAGAACTTTTGCTTGATACTCAGGCACTCCGCCGCAACGGCAGGCTTCGTAGAACATCAAATGGACTCTCTCTGAAGGTTCTGTCATTTTCACGCAACCTTCGTCGTGAACGATCGAAGCGTTCCGATACTTGCCTTCAAGAGGTCCGCCTGTAATCGACCACAGTGCTTTTGGAATCGACGCCCCATTGACGATGGAATCCTTGCCGGCGGTCCATGCTCTTCCTCGCGGGTCGACATAGACGAAATCTTCCAGAAGTTTCAGTTGTCGTCCGTCGTCGAGCAATTCCACCTTTGCTGAAACGGGAAAACTGCCCCATTCATCTTTGGGCGCGGGTGGTGAGAGAGGTGCAAGCCAGCCGGCGGTGACAACGGTGACAGTAACGATGATGCCAAGAGTAAAACCAACCAGCCCGGAAATTAAAAGATGCATTCATTCGCCTCTGCATGTTCGGCGCGTTTGTTGCGGATATTACGCCGGCACGGATGTAAGTCGGTAAGTTTTCGATCGCGACCGGTTTCCTATAATACTTCGCGGCGAGCGGGGTTCAACACCGGGAGGTGCATCGTGCAAGACGAGTATCAAGATCCGCGCGGCTATTCCGAC
>JBOFFD010001014.1:0-2792 GCA_051648425.1 Planctomycetia bacterium | reverse complement strand
GGTCGGTGGTGTCGACCATCTGGACGGCGGCCGGCGGCAGGCCGGCGTCGGCGAGCGCCTTTTCGACCAATCGGCCGACGGCTTGGTTCGAGTGCCGGGCTTCCTTGCCGCCGCGCAGGATCACCGCGTTGCCGCTCTTCACGCATAGGGCGGCGGCGTCGGTCGTGACGTTGGGCCGACTTTCGTAGATGAAGAAGACCACGCCCAGCGGCACCCGCACCTTCTGCAACTGCAAGCCGTTCGGCCGGACGCTTCCCTCTAAAACAAGCCCGACGGGGTCCGCCAAACCGGCCACTTCGTCGACGGCGTCGGCCATCTTCGCCAGGCGTTCCTTGGTGAGGCGCAGGCGGTCGACGGCGGCGGTCGACAAACCGTAGCCGGGCGCTGCGGCAAGGTCGAGCGCGTTGGCTTCCAGAACGGCGTCGACGTCGCCGCGCAGCAGTTCGGCGAGGCGGCGCAGGGCGCGGTTGCGACGGGCGCCGTCACTCGTGGCCAGTTCGCGGGCGGCGTCTTTGGCGCGGGCGGCGACCCGTTCGCAGTAGGCGCCGAGGTCGTCGGTCGGGAGGGTCGTCGCCGATCGGCCGAGGGCGGTCATGGTTCGATTCCTTCTTCGATGCCGACGGCCACGTTCAGGGCGTCGCGGACGGCCGCCGCGTCATGCACCCGAAAGACGTGGACGCCGCGCAGATACCCTAAGACCGTCGTGGAGATTGTACCGAACAGGCGCGTCGCCTGTGGGTCGCGGCCGATCAATTCCCCCAGAATCCGCTTCCGCGACGCCCCCAACAGCACCGGCCGGCCTAGTGCGTGGAACTCGTGCAGCCGTCGCAACAGGTCGAGGTTGTGCGGCCGGCGCTTGGCGAAGCCGATGCCCGGATCGAGCAACACCCGTTCGGGGGCGACGCCGCCGGCGGCCAGTTGGTTCAGCCGGTCGGCGAAGTAGTCGGTCAGCTCGCGCGTCGGGTCGACGTACTCGGTAAGCTGCTGCATGGTTTGCGGCGTGCCCCGCATGTGCATGCAGACGACCGCGCACTGGCTCGCGGCGGCGATTCGCACCATCGCCGGCTCGCGGAGGCCGGTGACGTCGTTCAGAATCGTCGCGCCGGCGGCGAGCGCTTCCTTGGCCGTTTCGGGTTTGTAAGTGTCGATGCTGATCGGAACGGCGAGTTCCGCGGCCAGTCGCTCGACGACCGGGACGACCCGACGGATTTCCTCGGCGACGGGGACGAGGTCGGCGCCGGGGCGGGTCGATTCGCCGCCGACGTCGAGCCAGTCGGCGCCGTCGGCGACCAGACGGGCGGCGTGGTCGACCACGGCCGACAGATCGAGTCGACCGTCGCGGTACAGAGCGCCGCCATCGGAAAAGCTGTCGGGCGTACAGTTGACGATGCCCAGAATGAGCGGGCGCGCGCCCAGCACCGTCCGCTTGCCGTTCCATTCCAAAACCGCGCGCGGCCGAGCGCAGCCGACGCCGGTGAACAGTGAACCGACGGGATGTTTTCGAGACTGGGACGGATCGACGCTCACCACTGGTTCCTCGCCGAGGGACGGACCGGGAAAAGGATAGGCCGGCGGCGGCGGGATACAATCCCAACGGGGCGGATCGAGCCGGGGTGGTCTTGCCGGTGATCCCGACCTATCTCGACATCATGCCACTACCATTCGACGCCACGCTGAAGTCGATCGTCGCCGACCATCCCGGCGACTTCGCGACGCTCTTCGGTTTGCCCACCGACGAACCGGCCGCCGCCCTCAACGTCGACCTGTCGCTGCTGACGGCAGCCACCGACGTGGCCATCGCCTTCGGCAGGCCGATGAAATCCATCGCCGACATCAACTTCCAGTCCAGCCGAGACCCGATGTTGCCGGGTCGGCTGCATCTTTACAACGCTGTTCTGTATCACCGCCACGGCGTTCCGGTGCGGTCGGTCCTGATGCTGCTGCGAAAAACGGCCGACGCGGACAACCTCTCCGGACTTCTGATCTACGGCGAAGGTCGAAACCGCGTAGAATTCAACTTCGAGGTCATCCGCCTCTGGGAGCTGCCGGTTGAAGCCTTTCTGAACGGCGGCCTGGCCGCGCTGCCGCTCGCGGTGCTGTGTAAAATGCCCGAAGGCCAACCGCTGCCGGAAGCGCTGCGGGAGGTGGTGCGGGCGATTGAAAGGCGGCTGGGCAAGGAAACGTCGCAAGCACAGGCGATGCGGCTGCTGAAGGCGGTGAGCACCCTCACGCTGTTGCGGGTGCCGAAAAGCGAGATGAAAACGATCTTTGAAGGAATTGAAACCATGACTGGGATGGTAGCCTACGACGAAGCGATCCTTGAAGGGGAAACCAAAGGGCGGATTAAAGGCAAGATCGAAGGCGAAATCAAAGCCCGGCGCGACGTATTGCTGCAATTGGGGGAAACACGGTTCGGCCAAGCCGACGACGCCGTGCAGGCGGAATTGGCCGCCATCCAAGATCTAGACCGTCTTGGCCGGCTGACCGGAGCGCTGCTCACGGCCAACTCCTGGCGCGAACTGCTGGCGACGCCGTAGCCTCGCCGCCCGAGCCTCGCCCGAGCTTTGCGGGGGTCGAATTCCGGTCAGTCGCTCTTCGCGCGAAGTTCGCGGGTTGGTACAGACCGCGCTCTCGTCGAAGAATGTCGACGAGAATCGGCGCGATTGAGCGGAACGGGGATCGCCCTGGCCGCCGCCCCCGCCGACGCCCCAAGAGTCGCAACCGGTCGGCGCCGACGTCGAGCGGACACGGAGGATTCAGAAGGTGAGCCGAATCATGTGGAGCGCGGCGGC
>JBOFFD010001013.1:0-1810 GCA_051648425.1 Planctomycetia bacterium | reverse complement strand
TCGGCGGCCAGGGCGTCGAACTGTTGGTCGAGGCCGGCCAGCGCGGCGTCGAGCAGCAGGCGGGCGGCGACGGCGGCGTCGCGTTGGGCGGCCTCGGCCTGTTCCAGCAGGCGGGCGGCGGCCGCTTCCGGCAGCGTGGCGCCATAGCGGCTGGCTTCCACGGCGGTGGCGTCGAAGTCGGGCGACCAACGCAGCCGCCATCGTTCCCAGATTTCGACGAGGTCGGCCCGTCCCCACAGGTCGGCGCCGTCAAGCCGGGTGGCGCCGGCGACGCCGATCTGTTGCAGGCGGTGCAGCACGCGGCTGGCGGCCCGGCCGGCGGGGTCGAGCAGGTCGAACGTCTCTTCGACCGCGGGACCGTCGAGCGACAGGCCGACCGACTGCAACTGGCGGTGGACGTCTTCGACGAGCGGCGGCCGGGGACAGCCGGGGGCCAGCCGGCCGCGGGCGTCGCCGCGAAAGACCTCGTCGACGGCTTCAAGGAACGGGTGCCGACCGACGGCCGACAGGTCGTCCTTCACCAGCGCGCCGATGACGGCGTCGCGGAGGTCAGTGCGCCAGACTTCGCGCCGGCCGCGCAGCCGGGCCAACCCCTGGGCGGCCAGTTCGACGGCGACGAGGTCGGCGGTGCCGACGATCTGGCGGCGGCGGCGCAGCTCGCCGGCGGCGCGGGCGAGCATTCGTCGATGGAACGGGTCCGCGTCGGACTGCGCCGCCGCGCCGACCGCCGGGGAGGTGCGGGCGCGCCAGACCAAGTCGTAGAAGCCGGGGTGCGGCATGCCGGCGTCGTAGCCGGTGGCGCGGTCGAGCCGTTCGTACGAGTACGGCGTCAGGGCGATGCCGTGCTCCGTCGGGGCGTCGGTGGGGGCGTCGGGCGGATCGGTGAATGAATCGGCGGGATCGCGCGTCGGCGGCTGCGGCGGAGGCGGCGCGGCGGGGAACCGTTCGGGGTGTTCCAGCCGTTGCAGCAGGGCGGAACTATGGAAGCCGCCGGTGACGACGACGATCGGCCCGGCGGGGAAGGCGCGCACCTGCTCGGCGATGCGGGCGGCCATATACGCTTCGCGGTCGACGTCTTGCGGCGAAGCGACGCCTTCCAACGCGCGGAGGTGCAGGCAGAAGTGGTGCGCTCGGCGGAGGTACTCGGCGGGCGTCAGGTCGCCGTCGACCTCGAAGAGTTCGTCCCAGAGGGCGTCGAAGTCGTCGACCCCCAGCCGATCGCACAAACGGTCGACGTAGGCGCCGCGGCGCAGCGGGCCGTCGCTGTAGCGCTGGGGCGTGGGGGCGCGGTCGGCCTGGTCGATCCAAGGTTGGTCGATGAACCAAGCCGGCGCCCCGACGCGCCGGGCGGCGGTCAGCGCCTGCCACTCCGGCGAGTAGACGCAGAACGGGTGGTACGCCCCGCGACGGGCGCCGTCGGCGCCGCGGGCGAAACTGTAGACGGCGATCGGTAGGACGTGCGGCAGGTGGAGTTCTTCAAGGCGGTCGTTGAAGTCGGAAGGGCCTTCGATGAGGACGACCGCCGGCCGACGGTCTTCAATGACGGCGACGACCGCCCGCGCCGCGGCGGGGCTGTGATGCCGAACGGGAACGTAGACGACCGAGGCTTGGGGGTCGGCCAGTCGTTCGAGAAGACGGGGTTCGAGAAGCGAAGCGTCGTCCACGGTTGGACCTCGTCGACGTGCGAAAATCCAAGGACGCGGCGCAGAGGAAAGCGGCGGCTACTGTCTATTCGGGTTTGGTGTAGCGATCCGACTCCTTTTAGCCGGGGTGGTCCGCCGCCCCGCGTCCGGCCGCAGTGGTCGTTCGA
>JBOFFD010001012.1:0-5297 GCA_051648425.1 Planctomycetia bacterium | reverse complement strand
CCCGCGGCCGCCGGCGCGCCGGTCGACTTCACCCGTGGCTCGGCCGCGTTGCAACCCGACGCCGTCGTCGCGTCGGCCTGTCCGTTTTGCAATTCCCTGTGCGGCCTTCTCGTTCAGTTGAAAGCCGGCCGGGTGGTCGGCGTCAAAGGCCGCGACGACGACCCCGTCCAGGCGGGCGGCCTGTGCGTCAAGGCGGAAATGACGCCGCAACTCGTCGCCAACCGCCACCGACTGCGTACGCCGCTGGTGCGGGTCGCCGGCCGCAAGGGCGATCCAGCGTCGCGGTTCGCGCCGGCCTCCTGGGACGACGCCCTCGGTCTGATCGCTAAGAAGTTCTTAGAGCTGCGCGACGCCGGCGAAGCGCGGGCGATCGTCAGTCGCACCAGCGGTCGGCTGCCGCGCGGCACGGGGTCGCTCGTCCATCGGCTCTTTACGCTGCTCGGCAGTCCGAACGACACCGACGTCGGCCCCGTCTGCAACGACGCCGGCGGCGACGCGCTGGCCGCCACCTTCGGCCTGGGCCAATTCACCAACGGCTACGGCGTCGACCCCGCCACCGGCAAAGAAGATCTGGGTTCCGCGAAGTTTTTCCTTTTCTTAGGAACCAACCAGGCCGAGACGCACCCGGTCACGTTCGCGCATCTCTTACGCGAACGAAAGAAGACCGGCGCCCCGTTGGTGGTGGTCGATCCGCGGAAGACGCCGACCGCCGAGGAATCCGACGTGTGGCTCGCGATCAAGCCTCACACCGACTTGGCGCTGGGACTACTGGCGCACGTCGTCGAGAAGAAACTGTACGACGCCGCGTTCGTCGAAAAATGGGTGCTGGGTTTCGACGAACTGAAAGATCATTTTCATAAGTACGGTTACACGCCGGAATGGGCGGCGCGGGTGTGCGACGTATCGACGTCTAAGATCCGCGAAACCGCCGAACAGTACGCCGCCGCCAAGCCGGCCGCGATCTTCTGCAACGCCGGCGTCTCGCATCAAATGAACGCCTTCGATACGTATCGCGCGCTGACGATGCTGGCGGCCGTCTGCGGCAACGTCGGCGTCCCCGGCGGCGGCTGCAATTTCATGCACAACACCTGGCCCGGCGACCTCCACCTTCCCTCGCTCGACGTCAAGCCGCCCGCGATCGACGCCACGGCCCTGCCGGTCGGCCCCGACTGCTTCGCCGAGTCGATCTTACACGACCGCCCGTACCGGATGAAGGCGCTCGTCGCGATGGGCAATCCGCTGACGTCCAGCGCCAACACCGCGAAAGTGAAAGAGGCGTTCGGCCGGCTCGACTTCTTCTGTTACACCGGCCTTTTCATGGAAGAAAGCGCGTGGTACGCCGACGTGATTCTGCCGGTGTGCAGCGGTTTGGAGATGGACGGCGTCTACATGCGGCGCGACGAGCGGGGCGTGCGGTGGCAGACGGCCGCCGTGCCGCGGGTCGGCGAATCGAAGCCCGACTGGGAAATCTGGATCGACCTGGCGCATGTCTTGGCGAAACACGACACTAAGAACCGGCCTGCGTACTGGACCGACGCCTTCCCCGTCGCGTGGAAAGACTATCGCGCGCTGTGGTCTGAATTCGTCGCCCGCACCCCCGGCATGAAAGGGATGGCGGCCGACCGAATGGCGAAACGGGCGGAGCCGTTGCGCTGGCCCTGTCCGTCGGTCGACCATCCCGGCGTCAGTACGATGTACCTCGACCATCCGTCGTGGTACGAAGCGACGGCGGCGCTCGGCCGGCCGGGGGCGCGGTTCTTAACGCCGTCGGGTAAGATCGAACTGTTTGCGCCCGCGCTACACCAACGGCTTGAAACCGCCGGCCGCGGCGCGCTGCCGGTCTTCTTCACCCACCCCGAAGTCGCCGGCGGCCACCCAACGATCGAATACGCCGCTGAGCTGGTGAAAAACCCGCTCCATCCGGCGGCGACGACGCCGAAAGTAAGACTGGGCGCCACGCCTAAGAACGTCGAGAAGGAATTCCCGCTGATGGGGACGACCGGTCGGCCGAGCGTCGTTCATTTCGCGGGTATGACCCATTGGACGTACACCGGCAAACAGTTGAACGGCGTGCGGCTGATTCAAATCCACCCGAAGACGGCCGCCGCCGCCGGTCTTACCGCCGGCGACGCGGTGGTGGTGGAAAGCCCCCGCGGTTCCATCGTCGGTACGGTCTTACCGTGGGAAGGAATCCGCGAAGACACGATCTTCGTGCCGAACACCTTCGGCCCGGCGCAGGCGGCCGGCGACGAATTCGACCTGCCGCGCTACGAAGCCGCCAACCACCTCGTCGACGACCGCTTCTTCGACAACCTCTCCGGCCAGCAGGCGTACAAATGCTTCGCCTGCCGGGTGAGGAAAGCGTAGTCATGGATGTAGAACGCGGTGTTCGATAGTGGCCACCGAGGATCAGCCATGTCTGACAATGAACATTCGTCGAAAGAAAAGTCGCGTCGGCGGGGTGAGGATCGGCGTCGCCTTCTTCAAGCGGGCGGGACGCTGGCGGCGACGAACGCTGTCGGCTGCGGCGGCGGGAAACAAGAGATCGTCGCAACGGTATTGGCGACCCGCCTGACCGCTGAATCTCTTCGGATGGTGGAAGTCGTCTATCCCTTGCCCGTTGAAATGGTCTACAGAATCCGATTCATCGACGCCATCGAGCAATTCATCCTTCGCCCTTTCCGTCTCGCAAAGGTCGACCCGAATCCGGCGCGATGGGAAGAGTTCGGCAGCATCTTCCTTCACTACGATCAAAAGCCGACTGAAGAGGTGTGGCTGTTTCAGCCGTTGGGAAATGCACGCTTCGGCGACATCTACTACAAGATCGATCTTGGAGAACTTTGGAAACGTTTTGACCTGCTGCATTCACGATTCGCCAACGCCCGACGAATTCCATTCGGGGATGCCGTGGATGAATCGCCGTGAGGTCGGTTCAAAGGAACGACGGTCCTTCCCAACGCCCGCATTCGGGCGGACCGGGAGGTCCGCCCTACGTTTCACTTTTTCGTCCCTGCGATAAGACGCGGGAGCGGGTCAGTCGTTCAGTTCCGGTTTCAGATCGAGGGTGCGTTTGCCGAGGCGCGAGGCGAAGCGCACGGTTTGGCCGACGGACAGTTCGTCGATGAATCGGTCGCGGACGGCTTCGATCCAGCGGCATTTGCGGTCGCCGTAGTCGGCGACCAACCGCACCAGCATCGGTCCCGGCGTCGCCATCGCGCCGGTCACCGCGCCGCACAGGTCGTCGTTGCAGGCGATCTCGGCGTACGGCACGCCCACCGCCTGGGCGAACGCGGCGTAGTCGATCTTCGCCAGGTGCGTGGCCGTCGTCCGCTTGTAGGCGGAGTTTTGGAGCACCTGCATGTAGTGGTACGCCTGGTCGTCGAGGATGAAGAACTTGACCCCCAGACCGGCGCGGGCGGCGGTGCTGATCTCCATCGCCGACATTAAGAAGCAGCCGTCGCCGACCACCGCCGCCACCTGCCGGCCGGGATACGCCTTCTGCGCCCCCAGCGACGCCGGGATCGACCAACCCATCGATTGGTTGTCGGTCGGGTTGAAGTAGGTCCGCGGGCCGCGCACCTCGAACGCCTCGGCGGCCCAGTGTTCCGACATCGTAACGTCGACGAACACCAACGCCTCGTCGCAGGTCGCTTTTCTTAAAGCTAAGACGAACGCCATCGGGTCGACGCCGCAGCGCGAATGGATCTTCGCGCGGCCCGCCGCTTCGTCGGCCTTCCAGTTGCAGATTTTCTTAACCAGATGCGCGTCGGCGCCGCGGCGCAGTTGGTCGGCCCGTTCCAGAGCGGTCTGTAAGAAGAGGCCGGCGTCGGAATGAACGCACAGAGTGGTCTGCATCACCCGGCCTAAGTTCTTTTCATTCGCGTCGACGTGGACCAATTCCGCCTTCTCGGGCAGGCTGTAGAAGCCGGTCGACACCTCGTTGAACTTCACGCCGAGCGCCAACACCAAATCGACGTGTTTGAACGCCTTCTCGGCGGCGACCGTCGCCTGCGGGCCGTAGCCCCAACCAACGGAGAGCGGATGGTTTTCGGGTAAGACGCCCTTCCCCGAAACGCTGGTGGCCACGGGCGCCTGCAACAAACACGCGAGCTGCGCCAGCAGGTGGCCGTACTCCATGCAGCCGCCGCCGGCGTAGACGCCGATTTTTCGGTTCTTACACGCTAAGAGAGCCAGCGCGCGGTCGACGGCGGCCGTGTCGTACGCCAGGGCGGGGGGCGCCGGCGGCGGGACTTGGTATTTGTGCGACTCGAGCAGCAGGTTGTACGGGACGACGACGCCGACCGGCCCCGGTTCGCCGCAGCGCGCGACCTGGAAGGCGTGGCGGACGGCGGCGACAATGTCACCGACGCGGCAGACGGAGATCACTTCTTTGCAGACGGGCCGCAGTAGGGCGGCTTGGTCCATTTCGTGGACTTGGAAGGGGCGGTACTTGGCGCCGCGGGCGACGTCGCCGACGAGGGCGACCACCGGCACGCCGTCGAGCTTCGCTTCGCCGAGACCGGTGAGAGTGTTGGTGAGGCCGGGGCCGGGAACGACCGAGACGACGCCGACCTTGCCGGTGGCGCGGGCGTAGCCGTCGGCCATGCAGGAGGCGGAGAACTCATGGGTGGTGAGGAGGTAGTCGAGGCCGTAGGACTTGAAGGCGTCCCAGAGTTCGTTTTCCTGGGCGCCGGGAATGCCGAAGACGACGTCGACGCACTCCGCCAGTAGGGCGAGGGTGAGGGCTTGGGCGCCGGTGTACTTGCCGACGATCCAGCCGTTGACGATCTTGGGCCGGCCGGCGTGGGCGGCGGCCGGGTCGACGGCGGTTGCACCAGTGGCGGCTGCGGCGGGGGCGGCGAGGCCCGCCGTCTGCAAAAACGTCCGCCGCGACAATCCTTCGTCCATCGACCGCCTCCCTGCGTTGTGACTTCGACGGTAGTTTCGGTCGAAGTAGGGGGGCGACTTGGTCGGGACTGACGCCGACGGCGGGGAAAGAAGAGGCGGCGGAAGGAAGGGAACGGTCGCGCCGAAGACGAAACCCGCGACGGACCGGCCGTCGCGGGTTTTCAGCGATTGAGTGAAGTCGAGCCGGCGCGGGGAGGTCCGGCGCCGGTGGGGGAGAGTCAGGCCATGGCGGCGCGGTGGATGCTCTTCGCGCGGGGGGCGTTCTTGCCGTCGGGACCGGGTTCGCGGGCCGGGATTTCGATGCGGCAGTAGCCGAGGTCGAGGAAGTCGCAATCGGCGCCGTTGGCGGCCGGCTGGAACACTTCGGGATGCAGTTGGTAGACGACGAA
>JBOFFD010001011.1:0-2006 GCA_051648425.1 Planctomycetia bacterium | reverse complement strand
GAGATCAACACCTGCTGCGACATGTTCTGGCTCAGAAAAACGACCGTCCCATCACCCAAGAGATATTGAGCACCGCCGTCATGCATACTGCCGGTTCGGGACCAACTGCCCAGTCGTCCCGGAACGGGGACTTCGGACGACCACATCCAGTCGTTGATGAAGCTTAGCCTGAGGTCGATGCCGTAGTTGATAAAGGAACGATGGCCCCATTTCGGACTGCGGCCGTTCCAAGTTCGCCGAGTGGTTTCGCCGACGAAAATCGTCTTCGACAGTCCGTCGACGGCGTCTTTCGCCCGCGACGAGGCGTTGTCAGTAAATGCGGTGGCGTACGACTGGCTGAAGTCCTTGAATGCGTTGCACATGCCGTAGGCGGCGCCGTTGGTGACGAAGTCGTAACTTGTGAAGGTGGAACACGTCGTGGGAGTCGGGGTGTAGTTCGGCCCAGTGCAGTCCGACAAAGGTCCGTTGTCAGTTGGACAGGTGTAGGCGTCGACCACGCGGTTCATGGTCGTCGTATTGTCGTTGACGTTGCCGCCGACGGGGCTGGAGTCGTCGGAAAAGCTGCTTGAGGCCGAGTCGAAGTTGATCGTGTCGTATAGTTGCTGATTGTCGAGATAGGGCAGGATCAAGGCAAGGCCGGAGTGGTTAAGTACGAATGGGCTTCGGACGTTTCCGGAACCAACGAAGGTCCACGAGGAGCCGCTGCACCAGCCGACGTTGATGCCGGCCGGCGGATAGACGGTGAACGTTTCGTGATAGTTGGCGATGGCGAGGCCGATCTGCTTCAAGTTGTTGCTGCACTGGCTGCGGCGGGCGGCTTCCCGAGCCTGTTGGA
Source organism: Planctomycetia bacterium (assembly GCA_051648425.1). Taxonomy (GTDB): domain Bacteria; phylum Planctomycetota; class Planctomycetia; order Kolteriales; family Kolteriaceae; genus JBOFFD01. The sequence goes on along the minus strand of JBOFFD010001011.1, from coordinate 1,171 downwards.
TCGCCGGCAGGAGCAAGGCGATGAAAACGCCGATGATGGCGATCACAACCAAAAGTTCGATCAAGGTGAATCCGAGAGGGGACCGGCGACGAACGTACGACATACCCACGCCTCGATAAAATTGGTTCGGTTCGATCTAGGCCAAAGCAAAGCATGATGCGTGCCAACCGTCAAAAATCCATTCAATGAAGAATTCTTGGTGATTTTGCTCGATTCTCGACGCACCGGCGGCAACTTGGGCACAATCGTTCGACTTCATCACCTAATCCGCTGCTCATTTCTTGTGCTTCGACGTCGCGATTTTGTACGGCAGCAATTCGCCGCCATTGAGTGTTCGGCGAGATCGTAAAGCGGCGAGTGCTTGCACCACGGTTCCGGACTGGGCGTATAAACTGCCGTCGTATGCGGAGGCGGTGAGTACAGTGGCGAACGACGAACTGCGCGGGACGATCGAGCGGGTGACTTTTCACAATCCGGAGACCGGGTTCGCGGTTCTCAAAGTGCGGGTGCGCGGGGAACGGGAGCTGGTGCCAGTAGTCGCGCGGCTGGGGTCGGCGGCCGTCGGCGAGCTGATCGAGGCGGAGGGGAAGTGGGTCGTCGACCGCGACCACGGTCGACAGTTCGACGCCGCCCAGGCGCAGACCCTGCCGCCGAGTTCGCCGGAGGGTATCGAGAAGTATCTGTCGTCCGGCGTGGTCAAAGGAGTGGGGCCGCAGTTCGCCGCGCGCATCGTGCAAATGTACGGCGACCGCACATTGGAAATCTTAGAAGAGTCGCCGGCGATGCTGACCGACGTCGCCGGAATCGGCCCGCGACGCTTGCAGCAGATCATGACGAGTTGGAAGGAACAAAAAGGCGTCCGCGCGATCATGCTCTTTCTGCAGGAGTTCGGCGTCACTCCCGCCCGCGCCCTTCGCATCCATCGCACATACGGCGTGAATGCGCTCGACGTCGTTCGACAGAATCCGTTTCAATTGGCCAGCGACGTTCGCGGCATCGGCTTCCCGACGGCCGACGCCATCGCGCGTAAGATGGGGGTCGATCCGAATTCACCCCTGCGCGCCCGCGCCGCCGTTCGCTACGCGCTGCAGACGCTGACGGACGAAGGTCACTGCTGCTACCCGCACGAAGGAGTGGTCGAACGGACGGTGGAGCTGGCCGACGTCGACCC
>JBOFFD010001010.1:0-1590 GCA_051648425.1 Planctomycetia bacterium | reverse complement strand
TCGTCGAAGCGGTGCGGGACGACCGTCCAGCTCAGTTCCTTGGCGACCGCCTTCAGGAACTGGCCGCGGAACTGCTGCTCGGAAGCGACTTCGTTGATCGGCACTTCGCGGTTGGCGGGGTAGGTGCGTTCGTAGGTCTTTTCATGCACCATCTCGCCCTTGTCTACGTCGTGGACCTTGACGTGGACGGCGGTGTCGCCTTGCAGCAGGTACTGATTTTTCGACTCGTTGAGCGAGAAGCGCACGACCTCGATGAACAAGATGAAGTCGACGTCGAACTTTTCGCCGATCGACTGGAAGTCTTTTTCGATCCAGTCGGGATTGAGGTCGCGCCACTTGCGGATGTCCCGCTCGGGCACGACTTCGATCCGTTCCTCGGCCGTCGTCACTTCGCTGACGACCAGGTTGCACAGGTCTTCGTCGACGGCGTCGAAGCCGAAGCGCAAGTTGCTGTCGGCGTACGACAGAACCATGATCTTTTTCTTGTCGCGCTTCCCGTCAAGGATTTCGACGGCGGGCGGCACGGTCGGTTCGTCGGCGAAAAGGAAGTAGGGCAGGGCCATCATGTCGATGGAGCAACCGGCGGAACCGACGACCGCCGGCGCGGCCAGCGCCGCGGTTGAAACGACGGCGCGGACGGTGCGGGAAGCGACGAAGCCGCGCCAGGCGGCGACCTGCCGAAAGCCGTCGAACAAGGGCATGGCGGAGCCTCCTTGCAAAAGGGCGGAACGATTCCGACGACGCCGACGAACGGCGAAGCGGCCGCGACGCCGAAGAGTCGGCGGCGACGGGTCTCTTGTTTGTTTTGGTTGAACGTGCAGCAGGAACTCGCGGCGGTTCCCTACCACCCCCCGAAAGCCCTGTCAACGCCGGCTTGAGACGGAAAAACTCAGGCGACGCCGTCCTCGGAATCGATCGGCCCAGAACGGATTCACTTCGGCGGTCGGGTCAGCAGGAGTCTTCCCGCCTCGGTGATCCGCGACTTCTGATTCTTGCTTCGCGGCTTGTCGGGGATCGTCGGCTCGACGAGTCCCGCCCGCGTCAATCGGACCAAAGCGTCCCGCACGCTTCGTGGACGCCCCGAGTATCCAAGCTCCAACGCCAGCCGAGCGGTGTTTTTCGGCTCCGCGGCCAGAGCGCGAAGGATGCGTTCCTCGGTCGTGGACCCATCATGGCCCCCATCATGGCCCCCGTCATGGCCCCCATCATGGCCCCTGTGCTTCGACGGCCGGCCGAGCGCCCGCGGATGGACCGGCAGTTCGACTAGGAAATAGGTGCGAGCCTCGTCGGTCGAGAATCGGGGCGGCGGCGAACCGTTCTCGGCCATCGCCGTCCGGATCGTCGGAATGCCCGTGCCGCGGCCTTCGGTCAGGTCGAGTTCCTTCAAGAACTCGCCGATGCGGCGGTTGCGATACCGCCGAGCCACGATCGTGCCGGCGTCGAGCGCCTCAGGGCGGATCGATGCATCGGGACCGGGGTAGCTGACCACCTCGATCCCTTCGGGATTCACCCGAACCTCCACTGGCTCCCGCTGTTCGTAACCTCGATGGTAGACGGCGTTCACCACCGCCTCTTCGACGGCCGGAAAGG
>JBOFFD010001009.1:0-2211 GCA_051648425.1 Planctomycetia bacterium | reverse complement strand
GGTCCGCCGCCCCGCGTCCTGCGGCGCGGGCTGTCGGCAAAGGACTCGGGGCGGCGGACCACCCCGGCTAAAATGAGACGGATCGATACACCAAAGCTGGAAAGACAGTAGCCGCCGATTTCCGCACCGGCGCGTCCGACGGATTCGGCGCCTGATGGCGGTTATCGCGTCAGTACGCCTTGGCGAAGATCACGCGTTGGGGACTGGGGCGGCCGGTGAAGAGGCAGTTGCCGGTTTCGCCGTCGTGGGCGTGGGGGATGCAGCGTAGGGTGACTTTCAGGTCTTTGCAGGCGGCTTCGACGGCGGGGTCTTCGGTCCAGTGGCAGAGGGCGAAGCCGCCGGCGGTGGCTTCGTCGTCGCCGGCGAAGTACGAGCGGAAGTCGTCGAGGGAGTCGATTTTTTTGGTGTTCGACTCGCGGAAGGCTAACGCGCGGTTGTAGAGTGATTTTTGGATGTCTTCCAGGATCGCCGCGACCTCGGCGACGAACTGGGCGCGCGGCATGGAGGTTTTGTCTTTCGGCGGCTTGTCGCGGCGGCCGACGAAAACGGCGTCGTTGGCGATGTCGCGCGGGCCGATTTCCACCCGCAGCGGTACGCCCTTTTTGACGTGCTGCCAGGTCTTTTCGCCGCCGCGCAGGTCGCGGGCGTCGAGTTCCACCTGAACCCGGCCGTCGAGGTACGGAACCGCCTTCAGTTCATCGGCGAGCTTGCGGCAATAGTCTAAGACGAGCGTCTGCTCGGCGTCGTTGCGATAGATCGGCAGCAGGACGACGTGCTTGGGAGCCAAGCGCGGGGGTAAGATCAGGCCGTCGTCGTCGGAGTGGGTCATCACCAGGCCGCCGATAAGACGGGTGCTGACGCCCCACGAGGTCGTCCAGGCCAACTCTTCCACGCCCGCTTGGTTTAAGAACTTGATCTGCGAGGCGCGGGCGAAGTTCTGACCTAAGAAGTGCGACGTCCCCGCCTGCAACGCCTTCTTATCCTGCATCATCGACTCGATGCAGTAGGTGCGCACCGCCCCCGGAAAGCGCTCGCCGGCCGATTTCTCGCCCTTAATGACCGGCATCGCCAGCCAGTCGCGCGCGAATTCGTCGTAGACGTCGAGCATGCGCAGGGTTTCTTCGACCGCCTCGGCTTCGGTGGCGTGGACCGTATGCCCTTCCTGCCACAGAAACTCGGTCGTGCGCAGGAACAGCCGCGTGCGCATCTCCCAGCGGACGACGTTCGCCCACTGGTTGATGAGGATCGGCAGGTCGCGGTACGACTGCACCCAGCGGGCGTAGGTGGCGCCGATGATCGTTTCACTGGTGGGCCGAACGACCAGCGGCTCGTCCAACTTGCCGGCCGGCACCAGGCCGCCGTCGGGGCCGACTTCCAGCCGATGGTGCGTCACCACCGCGCACTCTTTGGCGAAGCCGTCGACGTGCTCGGCTTCCTTTTCCAGAAAACTCAAGGGGATGAAGAGCGGGAAGTAGGCGTTGACGTGCCCGGTTTCCTTGAACATCCGGTCGAGGTTTTTCTGAATGTTCTCCCACAGCGCGTAGCCCCACGGCTTGATGACCATGCAGCCGCGGACGTCGCTGTTCTCGGCCAAGTCGGCGTGGCGGACGACCTGCTGATACCATTCCGGGTAGTTTTCGGAACGGGTCGGGCGGATGGCGGTTTCGGCCGATTTGGCCATGAGCAGGCACCTTCTGTTGCAAGAGCCGCGGGCGGCCCGGCGATTCCATTGCCAGCAACGCGAAAGCGGCCGCCCGTCACGCCCCACTGTACACGAACGCCCTTGGCGCGTCCGCCCGCGGGGTGGGCCAGCCGCCGTCGACACCGCAACGGTCTGATTTGCGTTTGTTCGTTCGACGCCGCCTGGTTCTAAGAATAGACTGCTGGGACGGAGGGCGCCATCGTGAAAGCGGAACTGTATCCGATCGACGAAACCCCGATCGGCCGACTGGCGGTGATGCCGCGGCCGCGGGCCGGCGATTGGCTGTCGGACGAAATCGTCTCGTTGCGGTCGTCGGGCGTCGACGTGCTCGTTTCCCTACTCGACGACGAAGAAACCGAAGAGCTGGGGCTGTTGGACGAAGCCGACGCCTGCCGCGCGGCGGGCGTGTTGTTCCTACGGCACCCGATTCCCGACCGGGGCGTGCCGACCTCGAAGCAGAGCTTGCAGATACTGGTCGGCGAAGTGGTCGACCATTTGCGGGCGGGGCG
>JBOFFD010001008.1:0-2810 GCA_051648425.1 Planctomycetia bacterium | reverse complement strand
TGGTACTGGCCGGAAAACCCGGTCGCGGGCTACGGCCGCGGCGTGTTGGCCGGCGACTACGTCTATTGGCCCACCAAGACCGAAATCCACATCCTCGACCAACGCTCGGGACGCAAGGCCCGGCCGTCGGTCGCGCTGCATGAGCGGCTCGGCTTGAAGGCCGGCAACATGGTCGTCGGCAACGGCTACCTGCTGTTGGCCCAGCCCAACCGGTTGGTGGCCATCTGCCCATACAACCAGCTCATCAAGCGGTTGGAACAGGATCTAGTCGTCGAAGGTCGGCCGGCGGCGGAACGGGCCGAGCTGCACGTCCGGCTGGCGCGGGCGGCGCTCGACAATTCCGACTTCACGCGGTCGGCGGCGCAGTTCGCGGCGGCCGCCGCCGTCGCCAGTCCCGAACACGTCTACGAAGGCGTGAAGCTGACCCAATACGCCGAACGGCAGCGGTTCAAGGCGCTGGCGGGCGAGGGGCGGCGGGCGTGGAAAACCGGCGACACCGCGCGGGCGGGCGAGTTCTTCGCCGACGCCGCCCGCTCGGCGCCGACGCCCGACGACCGCGTCGAGGCGTGGCGCGAATTGGCGTCGCTTTGGTCGACGACCGGCCGCCCGGCCCAGGCCGTCGTCTTGTTGCAGAACGTGTTGGAAACCCCGGAAACCGCCGGCGTGCTGGTGGCGACCGACGCTGGCGCCCGCGTGCCGGCGGGCCTGTGGGCGGTCGGCGCCATCGACGCCCTCATCGCCAAGCACGGCCGCAGCGTCTACGCCGACGCCGACGCGGTCGTCGCCAAACAGTTCGCCCAACTGACCCAGGGAACCGATCGGCCGCCGGGGGAACCGGTCGACGGTGACAAGCTACTGGCATTGGCCGACCGCTTTCCCAACGCCGCCGTCCGACCCGACATTCTTCTTAGCGCCGCCGCCGCCTTGCAGGTCGACGACCGCGCCGCCGAGGTCCGCCGGGTCTACAAGCTGTTGCTGCGGCGCGGCGACGTCCCGCCGACGGCGTCGGGCCAGGCGCTGGTCGGCTTGGTCGGCCTTTACGAAAAACAGCGTTTGTGGGAACCCGCGCGGGCGGCCTTGAATCAACTGGCGGTGCGCCACGGCGGCGAACCGCTTCCCGCGAAATGGCCGCCGACCGTCGCCGACCCTCTGCCACCGTCCCCCGACGCCGCCCGGCCCGTCACCCTCGGCGCCTGGAGCACCCAACGGCTGCAACGGCTGGAGTCGGCCGTCCGCACCGACGCCGCCCCGCCCGCCGTCGGTCTCACCAAACCGTGGGGGGCCGACCGCCGCGCCGAGCAGCTTTTGACCCCGACCGGCGCGCCGCCGACGCCGACCGCCGAACTGGTGCTGCGGACGCTGCCCGACGGTTTGGCGGCCTGCTCGCCGCGGGACGGCCGACCGCGCTGGACGACCGCCGCCGCGACCCGGCCGCAGGCGGCGGTCTACGCGGCGTCGGGAGTGGTCGTCGCCGTCGGTCGCACCCTTTCATGCCTCCGCTACGACGACGGCTCGGTCGCGTGGGAATACGTGCTGCCGCCGCGCGACGACCTGCGCCGCTGGATGGGCGGGCCGGCTCCCGGCTTGACGGCCCCGGCGACGCCCGCCGACGGTGGGTCGCGGGACGATGAACGGGCCGACGCCGCCGCCGCCCTCGGCATCGACGTGGTCGAAGAAGCCGTCGGCAAAGCGAACGGCTCGGCCGCCGGTCTCGCCGGCGCGACCGACGTCGGCCCTGTCGCCCTTCTCTCCGTCGGCGACGCCGTCGTGGCGGCCGCCGAGCGACGCCTCTTCGCCCTCGACGCCGACGACGGCGGCCTCCTCTGGAACGCCACCCTCCGTCTGCAACTCGACGGCCCGCCCACCTTGGTTGGTTCCACCATCTGCGTCACCGGCGACGGCGCGCTGCTCGGCTTCGACGCCGCCGACGGCCGCCTGCGGTTCGAGACGAAGTCCGCCGAGGGCGCGGCCGGCCCGATGGTCCACGCGACGGGCGGCGTCGTCGCCTTGGTCGCCGACCGATCGACCGTCGTCGGCCTCGACCCGACCGACGGTCGCGTCCTTTGGAAGTACGCCGCCGGCCAGCCGGCCTTGGAATCGCCGCACCTCTACGCCGACGGCGCGACGCTGCTGGTCGTGGTCGACGGCTATCGCCTCGTCCGCCTCGACCCGACGACTGGCGCCGCGGCCTGGGATGTCGGGCTGCACCCTCGGCCGCAGCACTGGCGGCGCGGCGTCGCCGTCCTGCACGACGGCCGATTCCTGCGGGCGTTGGACGGCGCATTGGAAGGCCGACGGCTCGACGACGGGGCCGTCGCCTGGACCACGCCGTGGCCAACGGCTGCCGGTGGTGCGGTATCGGCGCCGCCGCAACTGGTCACCGTTGGACGGATGCTCGTCGCCCTGGGAACGCGGGCGTCGGAGCGGACGGGCGCGGTCGACGGCGTGCTGGCGGTTTGGAACGCGGCCGACGGTAAACCGTCGCAACTGCTAGCGCTGCCCGGCGCCGGCCCCGACGTCCGGCTGTCGCGGGCCGCCGGCGTCGTCGCCATCGACGCGCCGCTGCGGCAATGGATCGTCGGGCTGGAAATCGATCACCGTTGACCTAAACCGCCCTCTTCCATTCTCAGCCGCCGGTTCGTGGGAGAGGCTCAATGCGCCTGTGCCGTTTTCGATTGAACGACGCTCCGCCCGGCGCCGTCCAAATCGGTCTGTTCGGCGAAGAACGGATCGTGCCGCTGGCGACGGGCGCGGCCGCCTACACCGCCGCCTTCCACGAAAAACTGCGAATCGTCGCGTCTGACGACCTC
>JBOFFD010001007.1:0-2047 GCA_051648425.1 Planctomycetia bacterium | reverse complement strand
GACGGCCGTCACCTTTGAAGAAACGATCGTCCACGTCGACGGTTCGACGCGGACGTGGCTGACGACGAAGGTGCCGTTGTGGGACGTGGACGACCCGGGAGACCGGCGGACGACCGGGGTCGTCAGCGTATCGGTGGACGTGAGCGAACAGGTGCGGACCGAGCGGTCGCTGCGGGAAAGCGAAGAGCGGTTCCGCCTGTTGGCGTTCAACTCGACCGACATCATCGCGCGGTCGGCGCCGACCGGCGAAGTGCTGTTCATTTCGCCGGCCTGCACCCGCCTTTTGGGCTGGCGGCCCGATGAACTGCTCGGCCGGACGCGCGCCGGCCTTATCCACCCCGACGACCGCGCCGCGACCGACGAGTGCATGCGCGAGTTGATGGCGTCGACGACGACCGACTCGGCGATGATTTCGTTCCGTCACGCCGCCAAGGACGGCCGGTGGGTTTGGCTGGAATCGTCGTTGCGGGCGATTCGGCATCCTCGGACCAACGCGCTGGTGGAAGTGCAGTGTTCGTCGCGCGACGTGACGGAACGGCGGGCGGTGGAAGAGGCGCTGCGGGAACGGGAGTCGCAGCTCCGGCGGATCACCGACGCCCTGCCGGGGATCGTGTTCCAATTCGCGATCGACGCCGCCCACCGGTTCAAATTCCAGTTCGTCAGCCGGAAATCGCAGGAGATTTGGGGCGTTTCGGCGGAGGAAGCGGTGGCGAACCCCGAAGCCGCCCTCAGCCGGCTGCCGCCCGAAGATCGACTGCGGCTGCGCGAAGCGGCCGTGAAGTCGAGCAAGGAACTGTCGCGCATCGAAATCGAACTGCGGCTGGTCGACCCCGACGGCTCCGTTCGCTGGATGGTGATCGCCGCCGAACCGGCGCGGACGGCCGACGGCGCGTCGTGGACCGGGTTGGTGCTGGACGTCACCGAACGCAAGTCGATGGAGGAAGCGTTGCAGCGGTCGAAAGACGCCGCCGAGGCCGCCAGCCGCGCGAAAAGCGAGTTCCTGGCGAACGTCTCGCACGAACTGCGGACGCCGCTGAACGGAATCCTGGGGCTGGCCCGGCTGGCGCTCGACGACGAAGGCCAGCTTTTCCAACGGGAACGGTTGCAGCTCGTGCTCGATTCGGGCGAAACCCTGCTGTCGCTCGTCAACGACCTGCTCGACCTGGCGAAGATCGAGGCCGGCAAGATCGATCTTTCGGCGGTGCCGTTCGACGTCTGCGGGGAAATCGGCCAACTGCTGCGGTCGACCACCGGCCGCGCCCATGCCAAGGGGCTGGACGTCGCGCTGTTGGTCGCCCCGGACGTTCCCGCGACCCTGGTGGGCGACCCGCACCGACTGCGGCAGGTGGTCTTGAACCTCGTCGGCAACGCCGTCAAGTTCACCGAACACGGCGGCGTGGCGGTGTCGATCCACCTGCGGCGGCGGGTCGGCGCGACCGTCGAATTGATGTTTTCGGTGCGCGACACCGGCATCGGCATTCCGCCGGAGAAGGTGGAACGCATCTTCCGCCCTTTCGAGCAGGCCGACAGTTCCACCACCCGTCGCTACGGCGGCACCGGGCTGGGGTTGACGATCGTCGCCCGACTGGTCGACCGCATGGGCGGGGCGGTGGCGGTCAGCAGCGCGCCCGGCATGGGCAGCGACTTCCAGTTCACGGCGTTGTTCGACCTGCCGACGTCGCCAGGCGGTCCGGTGGCTTCCTCCACCAGCGGCCCGGCCACCCTGGCCCGCTCCAGCACGGCGGTCCCCGCCCTGAGCGCCGCGGCGCTCGTCGCTCCGCCCCCCGGTCTGCGCGTGCTCGTGGCCGATTCCGTCGCCTTCCGCCGCTCCACCTTGTCCGAAGCGTTCCGTCTGATGGGTTCGGCGCCCACGCAGGCCGCCGTCGTCGCCGAGGTCGAGGCCGCCCTTCGCGACGCTTCCGCCGGCGCGCCCCAACTGCTCGTCGTCGACGAACTCGCCTTCGGCGAAGCCACCATCGCCCTCTTGGAACGGTGGCGCGGCGGCCTTTACGCCGGCCCTCTGCTGGTGGTGGTGCGCCCCGAGTCC
>JBOFFD010001006.1:0-7551 GCA_051648425.1 Planctomycetia bacterium | reverse complement strand
TCGCTTCGTCCAAGACGAAGGCCGGGTCGGTGAACGGTTCATGGCCGACGTCCCACCAGCGGACGCGGCCGGCCGCATCAAGCAGTACGGTCGCATGCAACGGCCGGTTCTCGAAATCGTCGTGCGACCGGTAGGCGCGGAACGCTTCCAGCGGCGCGTCGGAGAAGAGCGGGAACGCGAACTTTTCCGGCAGCCGGTCGATCGATTTCCGCAGCGCCCCCGGTTCGTCGTCGGCCACCCCGACCAAATCAATGCCGACGGCGTCGAAGCCGGCCTTCGCCTCGGCGAACTTGCCCAACTGCTCGGCGCAGTGCAAGCACCCGTAACCGAGGTAGAAGATCAACACCGTCGGCTTGCCGCGGAGGTCGGCCAGCCGGCGCGACGCGCCGTCGGCGGCGGCCACCGGGGCGTCGATGGCGGCCGGCGGCGTCCAAAACTTCGGTCCCAGTGTATCGAGCGCCGGCCGGGCGCCAATGTCGGCGGCCGGCGGCGGCGCCTGCCGCCAATCGTCCGTCGTACCGGCGGCCAGCTTCAATTCCTTGACGATCGGTTCCAACCGTTTCAGCGGCGCGACTTCCAGGTCGGCGCTGAACGCCGCCGTCCGCAGCTTGGCGAAGGCGTCCGCCGCCTCGTTTTTTTTGCCGACGGCGTGCAGCACTTCCACCTGCACCGCCAACGGCAGTACCGCGTTCGCCGCGTCTTTCACGGCGATTCCCGCCTGTTCCTCGGCCTTCGGCTTGTCGCCCGCGGCAAGGTACGCCCGCGCCAGCCGCCGCGCTGGTACGCCCGGCGCCTTCGCCAGTTTCTCGACGGCCTCGGCCGGCTTGCCGGCGGCGGCCAAGTTCAACCCGTCCATCTCTGTCGCCGCGTCATCGATCGCCTTCATCGCGTCAACGAACGGCCTTTCGGCGTCGTCGCGCCCCTTCTTCACCGCCGCGTCGACGGTGGCCGCGCCCTTCGAGTCGTCGGGGTCCATCGCCGCGGCGTTGCGAACCTTTGTCTCGGCGGCGTCGCCGGCGGTCTTCTTCGCCGCTTCCTGGGCGGTCTTTAGCTTGGCGAGGCGGTCGCGGACGTCGTCGCCGGCCTTCGCGTCCCCCTTGCCGAAGTGGGCGCGGCCGAGCGCTAGCAGTCGTTCGGTTTGCAACCGGGCGTCGTCTTCGGGAACACGCAATTCCGGCGACGCCAACACCGCGACCAGCTCGTCCCACGCCTCGAACGCCGTCAATGTTTCGATGAGCCGCCGCCTGCCGAAGCCGGCGCAGCCGTCATCTTTCTTCACGTCGTTGTACTTAGGATGGCGCGGAATCTGACACAGGTTGCGGGCGACGGCGGCGGCCTCCTTACACCGTCCCAAGGCGATTAAGTTCCGCACCAGCCATTCGCTGTTGTGCGCGTAGTTGTGAATGACGTACGGCGGCACCAGATCGCGGTTCATGGAGGCGTGGTCGACCCGCGCCGAAGCTTCCTGCTGCCAGGCGGCGTCGGACCAACGGTCGAGCTTCGAGTAGGTGTGGCCGGGCATGTGCCACATATGCGCGATGGCGGGCGCGGCCGGCCCGGCGGCGGCGGCCGACGGCAGCGCCCGCGCGGCCTTCTCTTTGTCCCAAAGGTGGATCAGGTAGTGATGCACCGGGTGCATCGGTTCGACCGCCAGCACCTGCTTCGCCAGCGCGTCGACCGCTTCCGGGCTGCCGAACGGCACGTCCTCGCCGCTGTTTTCCCAGATCAGCCAGACGAGGAACGCTTTCGCCTCCAGGTCGTCGGGATGGTCGTGGACGATCCCCTCCCAGGCCGTCACCCAGTCGCGGCGGCGTTTCTTTTCCTTCGCTTCCGAGTTCAGATACTTGTCGAGCGCGTCGATGTATCGTTGTTCGCGCGGCGAGGCTTTCTCCTTCCGCTTCACCGCCTCGGCGACGAGCCGCTTCGCCCGGCCCTCGTCCGTCGCCACGTTGGCCATGCTCATGCCCCAGTAGGCGATCGCCAGTTCGGGGTCGAGGGCGGCCGCCTGGCGGAACGACCGTTCCGCCTCCCAGTACCAAAAGCCGTGCAACTGCCCGACACCTTGCACGAAGAAAGCCTGCGCCTCGGTGTTTTTCGTGCTGGCGGGGAAGTGGACCTTGCCGACGCCCGGCATGAGCCGCGCCCGGCCGCGCGGGCCGACGTTGAACGCCTCGCCGGCCATGGCGTGGCCTTCCTGAACCTTCGTGACGGGGGCGTCCTTCGGATCGGCCTTCGGATCGGCCGTCGGCTTGTCGTCGGCGGTTGCTGGGAAAGGCGTCGCGTTAAGCAAGAGTGCGGCCGCCGACCGGCGAAGAACTCGAACAAGCGTTGCTGCGTTCATCATCGTCCGATCGGCTTAGCACGGAAGGGGTGGGAAGACGGTCTTCGACGCGATGAAATAGTGTAGAAGGGGCGTCGCCGACGGACCAAGACGGCCGTCTTCGTTAGCCGCCGCTTTCCGCGGCGGCGCGTCGTCTCTTTTTTGGAACGACGTTCGACGGACGCGCCGCTGAGGAAAGCGGCGGCTAACAAAGCGGCCTTGACGGCTTCCCGCAGACCCCCATGGAGCATTACGACGGACGGCCGGCGTCATGGTACGTCGCGGGTGAGTCGGCCTAGAGTCGTTCGGCCGCTTTCAGCGACGACCGTCCACCGCCAGGTCGAGGGCGTTTCGGGGGCTGGGTCGGCCGTCAGGCGGCGGACGTTCTCGGCCAGCGCTGGCGCGGTCGGGCCGGCGACGATGTACGCCGCCGGCGCCTTCCCCCGGCGGACCAAGTCGACGGCCTCCAGTACGGGCGTCGCTTGGCGGTCGGTCAGTAAGTACGCCAAGTCGGCCAGCGACGGGTCGAGCGACAGGACGGCGGTCGGCGCGGCGCGGAAGCCGGGGTCGGCGGCGGCGCGGCGGACCAGGGCGACCACGTCGGCGACGTCGGGGGTGGCGTAGGGATCGACCGACTGCCGCAGCGCTTGCACCGCCGAACCGACGCCCCCCATCGCCACGGCGAGGGCCAGCAGTCCGCGAACCGTCCCCAGCCGCAGGCAGGCCGACAGTCCAAGTACGGCGAAGAGCGTCACGATCGGCGTGAACGGCAGCAGGAAGCGGGGATGGGCGCCCCAGGGCCATGGCCACGCCAGGAGCAGCACCGCGTTCAAAAGCAGATACCACGCCGCCAAGCGCAGCGACGGCGACGCCGACCGCAACGCCCGCGCGGCACCAACGCCCAACACGATCCAGAACGGCAGCGCGGCCGCCCACGTCAACGCCGACGGCGCGTCGCGCCGGTCCAGACCGGCGAAGAGCCAGGCGGCCGGCGGATAAGCGGCGGCGGGGTAGTTCACCACCTGTCCCCAGGCGAAGTTCTTGTAGAAGCGGCGGGCGAAGTCGGCGGCGGTGGCCTGCGGAATCGGTTCCGCGTCGATGCGAGAGACCCGCTTCCAGACGTCGCTGGGATGGGCGGCCAGCAGTTCCTCCAGGTAGCCGCTGCCATGGATGCCGGGATAGTCGGTCGTCTGGCAGCGCAGCGTCCACAAGGCCGTCGGCGTGAACAAGACCGCGACCCAAGCGGCCGTCAGAAAGGAACGGAACAGCCAGCCGATCCGAGGGGCGGCGTCGGGCGGAGGGTCGTCGCAACGGCGGGCGGTCCAGACCGCGAGCAGCCACGCCGGCGCCAGCAGCCCGCCGTTGCCGCGCAGCATCGTGGCGGCGGCGACGGCGACGAACAGCGCGACCGCCCCCGCCCGCGCGCCGCCCTCGGCGTGAAGCCAAGGGCCGGCCAGCAGGCGCGGCCGGGCCGCGACCAACGCCAGCACCGCGACGCCGGCGGCGGCCGACGGTACTTCACTTAGGCCACGGCGGCCGTAGTCGAAAAAGAGCGGCCCCGTGACGACCACCAGCGCCGCCGGCCCGGCCAGGTCGGGCGGCAGCAGCGTTCGGTACCACCGCCATGAAAACCAGCCGACGGCCAGCGCCGCGACGATGACCACGTACTTCGTCGGCGCCGGCTCGGCTCCGAAAAGCGCGGTGGTCGGGGCGAACAAAACCGCCATGCCGGGCGGCCAGTGGCGGGTGGGGTAGGCGCCGTCGTCGACCAAACGCTTCGACAGGGTGAGATACGACAGCGCGTCGCCGCGTTGATCGTCGCGGATGTCGAAAACGGGGTTGGGGAACAGCAGGTACAAGAGCGCGACGGCGACGGCGGAAAGTCGCAGCCAGCGCGGGGCCGGCGCGGCGGGTTGAACGGTCGACGACTCGGTTTCATCCATCGCGCGCCGCCGCCGCTCTGTTCTTAAGACTGGGCCGACCGTCCACGCCGGTCGTACCAGCCCTGGGACTTCGAGTCCACCGCGGAATCGACGGCGAAAAGGCCTCGTTCGCCGTCGCTTTCCGCAGCGGCGCGTCCTGTTCTTTCTAAAGCCGATTTTCGGCGTCAGACACGCCGCTGCGGAAAGCGGCGGCGAACAAGACGTCGCTGCCGCGCCGGCGTCAGTCCTTCGTCAGCGCGACGATCGACGGTTCGATGCTCTCGGCCCAGATTTCGTAGCCCTTCGGGCTGAGGTGCAACAGGTCCGGCATGATCTCTTTCGACAGGACGCCGTCGTCCGTAAGGAACTTCGGGCCGATGTCGAGGTAGTGGACCATCTTGCCGTCGTCGAGTTTGGCGACGACCGCGTTGGCGGCGGCGTTCTTCTTCCGCAACGGGTCGTCCGCGGTCGCGCCGCGCGGGAAGACGCCCAGCACCAGCACCTTGGTCTTGGGAAGTTTCTCGCGGATCTTTGCGACGACGGCGGTGACGCCGGCGGCGATCTGTTCGCTGGTGTTGGAGCCGCTGTTGTTGGTGCCGATCATCAAAACGGCCAGTTTCGGCGACAGGCCGTCGACGTTGCCGTGGTCGAGCCGCCACAGCACGTGCTGGGTGCGGTCGCCGCTGATCCCCGCGTTGAGGGAGTGCCGGGGGGCGTAGAACTTGGTCCAGACCTCCTTGCCGTCGCCTTCCCACCCTTGCGTGATCGAGTCGCCCAGGAAGACTACTTCGACGGCGTCCTTGCCGGCGGCGGCGTTGGCGCTGATGAGTTCGTGGCGCTCCATCCAACCGGCGTCGCGCGGAACGGGCGTGACCGTTTCGTCGGCGACCGCGAAGCCGGTCGAGGCCACGGCGAACAGTCCGAAGAGGAAGAGGCGGGAAGAGTTCATGTGCGCATGCTCCGATGGCGGCCGGCGAGTTCAAGGGTCGTCCATGGTCGGGGCCTCGACGCCGCACCGTTGGTCTAGCCGGCGCGGGCGCTCTTTTCCAGTAGGCTTGCCGATCGTCGGGCGAATCGCCGGTGCCGTTGCCGGTTTGGCTCGGCGACCGGTCGGCGCCTCCGTACGATGAGTCCGAACTCGGACGGCGGCGGTCGACGGGTTCGATCGGAAGCCGATCGAGAATAGGGGAGTCGTGAATGAGTCTGCTCGCGCGGAAGGTCGCGGATTCGCTGTCGTCGGCGTCTTGGATTCGGCGGATGTTCGAGGAAGGAAACCGGCTGCGGCTGCAGCACGGTGCCGACGCCGTGTGCGATTTTTCGCTGGGGAACCCCCATCTGGAACCGCCGGCGGCGCTGCTCGACGGCTTGGCGGCCGCCGCCGCCGATCGCACCCCGGGCCTGCACCGCTATATGCCGAACACCGGGTTCCCGGCGGTAAGACCGAAGGTGGCGGCGTCGGTGTCGCGGCAATACGGCGTTCAATTTCCGCCCGAGTGCATCGTCATGGCGGGCGGCGCCGCCTCCGGCATCAACACCGTTCTGAAAGCCCTCTTAGACCCCGGCGACGAGGTGGTGTTGTTCGCTCCGCTTTTCGCGGAGTACCGCTTCTACGTCATGCACGCCGACGGCGTTTCGCGCGTCGTGCCGACGACCGCGACCTTCGACCTCGATCTCGAAGCCCTCGCCGCCGCGATCAATGAAAAGACCCGCGTCGTCTTAGTCAATTCGCCGAACAACCCAACCGGCCGCGTCTACTCGAAGCAGGCGATGGAAGCACTGGCCGACCTGTTGCGCGACCGCAGCGCTAAGTTCGGTCGACCGATCATCCTGCTTTCCGACGACCCGTACCGTCGATTGGTGTACGACGGCGTCGACGTCCCCTCGCCGCCCGCGCTGTATAAGAACACGATCGTGGTGGCGTCGTTCTCGAAGGATTTAGGGTTGGCGGGGGAACGGATCGGTTGGATCGCCTTGCACCCGGAGATGGACGAACGCGATCTGGTGTCGACCGGGGTGGTATTCTGCCTGCGGACGTTGGGGTTCGTGAACGCCCCCGCGCTGATGCAGCGGGTCGTCGCCGACTTCTTAGACGAATCGGTCGACGTCGACGCCTACCGCCGCAACCGCGATCTTTTTTACGCCGGCTTGACGGCAATCGGCTACGACGTGGTGAAGCCCGAGGGGGCGTTCTACCTGTTCCCGAAATCGCCGCTGCCGGACGATCTGAAATTCCTCGCGGCGCTGCAGAAGGAACTCGTCTTAGCCGTGCCCGGCGTCGGGTTCGACGCCCCCGGCCACTTCCGTCTTTCTTACGCCTGCGAACCCGAAATCATCGAACGGGCGCTGCCGCGGTTCGAGAAGGTTTTTCGGGAATGCACGGTCTGAACAAGCGGACCAATGGAAGGGGAATTCCGAAATGCGGTGGATTCTGGCGGCGTGTCTGGTCGGATCGGCCTTCATCGTCGGGACTGGGGCGTTCGCCCAGGATTCAGTCTTTTTGGAAGATCTTACTTGGACGGAGGTCCGCGACGGCCTGCGCGCCGGCGCGACCACGGTCGTCGTTCCCACCGGCGGCACCGAGCAGAACGGCCCGCACATGATCCTGGGCAAGCACAACTACAAGGTGAAGTTCGCCGCCGGCGAAATCGCCGCCCGCCTGGGGAACACCGTGGTGGCGCCGGTGATGGCCTACGTCCCCGAAGGCGACGTATCGCCCCCCACCGGCCACATGTGGGCCGCCGGCACCATCACGCTGCCGGAAGCGGTTTTCGCGCAGGTCGTCGAACACGCCGCCCGCAGCTTCAAAGCGCACGGCTTCCGCGACGTCGTGCTGATCGGCGACAGCGGCGGCAACCAAGCGGCGCTGAAGTCCGTCGCCGACAAGCTGAACGCGGAATGGGCCGCCACCGACGTGCGGGTGCACCACGTCTCGGCCTATTACGCGGCGCAGTCGGGATCGGGCAAGGAAGTGGACGAGTTCTTCCCCGCGTGGCTGAAAGCGCAAGGGGAATCTGCCGAGGCCGTCGGCACGCACGCCGGCTTGGCCGACACCTCGACGCTGTTGGCGGTTCATCCGCAAGGGGTGCGGAAGGACAGACTGGCCCCGGGCCGAGCGGGCGACGGCAGCGGCGTCGTCGGCGACCCGACCAAGTCGACCGCCGACTACGGCCGCAAGGGAATGGCGATGGCCGTTCAGGCCGCCGTCCGCCAAATCCGCCAATTGCAGGCGTCCAGCCGCCGCTGACGGATAGGGAAAGTTCTTGTTAGCCGCCGCTTTCCGCAGCGGCGCGTCCTTTTTTTCCGATTGCC
>JBOFFD010001005.1:0-5141 GCA_051648425.1 Planctomycetia bacterium | reverse complement strand
ATCTGGACCTGCGACGGCCGCGAATGCAAGAAATTTTCCTGCTGCGCCACCGGCTCAATCACACCATCCGCGAGTATTTCAACGCGCTGAACTTCGTCGAGATTGAAACGCCGATCCTCGGCCGCAGTACGCCCGAAGGGGCCCGCGACTTCCTGGTGCCGTCGCGCGTGTCGCCGAAGACTTGGTACGCCCTACCGCAGTCGCCGCAGTTGTACAAGCAGATCATGATGGTGGCGGGGTACGATCGGTACTATCAGATCGCCCGCTGCTTCCGCGACGAAGACCTGCGAGCCAACCGGCAGCCTGAATTCACGCAGCTCGACGTGGAAATGTCGTTCGTCGACCATGACGACGTCATGGGTCTCATCGAAGGGCTGTGCATCGATATCATGCGGAAGTGCGCCGGCCGGGAAATCACGGCCCCGTTCACCCGCTTGTCGTGGAACGACGCGATGGAGCGGTTCGGCTGCGACAAGCCGGACCAGCGCTTCGGCATGGAGATCGTCGACGTCACCGCGATCGGCCATGAATCGGAGTTCAGCGTCTTTCGGACCGTACCGGCGGTGCGCGGTCTGAACGCGAAGGGCGCCGCGGAAAAGTTCACCCGTAAGACGCTCGACGAACTGACGGAATTCGCCAAGGAATTCGGATCGAAAGGCTTGGCCTGGATCAAAGTCGAAACCGACAAACTGAATTCGCCGATCGCCAAATTCTTCACGCCGGCGCAACAGCAGGCGCTGCTCGAAAAAATGAACGGCGAACCGGGCGACCTGTTGTTGTTCGTCGCCGATGAAAAAGCCGCCACCCACGCCCCGTTGAACGCGCTGCGCAACCGGTTGGGCAAAGAACTGAAACTGTACGAGGCGGACTCGTTCCATTTCAGTTGGGTCGTCGACTTCCCGATGTTCGACGCTGGCGAAGAACGTGGCTCGTGGGTGGCGCAACACCACCCGTTCACCACCCTGCTCGATGACGACTGGGCGAAACTGGAAGCCGACCCGGGCGGCGTCAAGGCGAAGGCGTACGACCTCGTCGTCAACGGCGAAGAGGCCGGCGGCGGCACGATCCGCATCCACGACCAAGTGAAGCAGCAGCGCATTTTCAACTTCATCGGCCTACCCGAAGAGGAAGCGAAGAAGCGGTTCGGCTTCTTGCTCGACGCCCTAAAGTTCGGCGCCCCGCCGCACGGCGGCATCGCGCTCGGCCTCGACCGCTGGGTCATGCTGTTGGCCGGCCTCGACAACATCCGCGACTGCATCGCCTTCCCGAAGACCGCCCGCGGCTCCGACCTGATGACCGGCGCCCCGGCCGGCGTCGAAAACAAACAACTCCGCGAACTCGGTTTGTCATGAACCTCGCGTTCGACGCCGGCGCTTACGGACCTGAGTTCGCGCCGCTGGCTGGTTTCGATCGAATCCCGCCGCTCGGACCGGGCAATCCGGTTCCCGAGGTTTACGATGCGCTGCGAAGTCTGCGGGAATCGCTCGGCCGCCGCGACGCCGTCGATGAATCAATGGTTCGGTGCGTTTTGTCGGGCGTCTGGCTGCTCTTCGACTATCTCGACGAATCACACGAACTGAGTCAATCGATTCCCACGTCCACCGGCGCCGCCTGGCACGGCGTCATGCACCGCCGCGAACCGGACGCCTTCAACAGCAAGTATTGGATCCGCCAAGCCGGCCCGCACTCCCTGTACGACCGACTCGTCGAAACTGCGCCGTCGGTCGGGTACGACTACCGAACGCCCGAAGCGTTCGTCGATTTCTGTGAGAAGGTACGTGACACAGGTTCCGCCGACGAAGAAACCGCGAAACGGGTTCAGAAGTTGGAATGGCGGTTGTTGTTCGACCACTGCCACCGCGCGGCGTTTGGTTGATGGATGAGATCGGAAGGAATGACGGACGGACGGGGTTTGCAGCCCTGAAAGGTCGGCCGTCCACCAGCCCAGGGCAACGCCCTGGGTTTAAGACTCTTTGACGACTCGGCCGGAGTGTCGCCCTTACCGGGCTTCTTCATTGGACGAGATTCCTTAGTCCCAGGGCGTTGCCCTGGGCTGGTGGATGGCCGCCCTTACAGGGCTTTGAACGCAACGTCTCGCGTCTTATCTATTCGCCGCGCCGCGAGTGAATGCGGGAACAGGCCGGGGAAGTCGATTCGGTCGGCGGCGGTGAAAGGGATTTCCATCGGGTCGTCGATTTCGATCGACCGCCCTTCCCTTTTCAGATCGGCGACGAGCGGGTCGGTGCAAAACAGTTCCGTCAACTCCAGCGTGTTCGGGATGACCGCCATTTTCACGAGGTGAGACACCGGCTGCCAGCAGGTGTCGAGGCAGGTCTGAGCCACGTCGCGGTCGGTGGGAAAGGCCAGCGGAATGCGAGACCGCATCAGATATTGCGCGGTGAGGGTGTTGAGGCGGAACGCCGCGTGGTCGATCGCCGCGACGAGCCGTTCCGTAGTCACGTCGGCCAAACCGCAGCCGACGGCGTTGCCGTGGCTTTCCGGCGAGACGTCGAACACCGCCAGTCGGGTGATTCGCGGCGTCGGAAAATCGTCTTCCGCTTCGATGAACCGCCGGCCGATGACGTTGGTGTCCATGCCGGTGCCGCTGTAGTTCTTACCCAGTTCCCCCACCAGCAGTAAGTCGGCGCGGTCGAACGGCAGCCGAGCCATCAGTTCCTTGGCTTGCACTAACAGTTTCGGTTCGACTTCAAACAACTCTTCCGGTTCGATCGCCTGAATGATCGCGGTTTCTTCCGCCGCGTTCTCAATGACCGCCAACCCCAGCGCGAACTTAGTCTTCGCCAGCAGTACACGCCCGGAGGCCGGCACCATTTCCGCCATGCCACGGCTGCCGAGCCGATGCACCTGCTGCGGGCTTTCCCGTTTTCCCAAACCGATGACCAGCATCTTAACGACGCCCGACTCGATCGGTCCGACGAAATCGGTGTGGGCTTTCACTCGGTTCAGCGCGACGACGCCATCGGCCCGGAAGGCGTTGGCGTCCCAGTAGACCGGCGCGTCGAAATCGTTGACGCCGACTTCCACGGTTTCCATGTCGGTGCGTACGTCGCACCCCATCGTCGATTCGGTAATGCCGTAGTCCGCAAGCACCTGTCGTTGGCCGGCCGAGGTGCCGCCGCCGTGCGTGCCCATCGCCGCGACGACGAACGGCTTGAAGCCGAGTACCTTCAGGACGTCGACGGTCGCTCGGACTAAGAGCGCGATGTTCGCGATGCCGCGACTGCCGGCCGTCACCGCCACCGTGCCGCCGGGCCGGACTCGTTCCCGAATCTTCGACGCGCGGACGGCCGCGGCGACCGCCCCTGGAATGTCGTCTACGACCGGCTGACCAATCGACGCTTGGCGGACGCGGCGGATCTTGGGAATGGCGATCATGGCTTGGCCTTGCATGCGGAACGCGGTCGGATTCGTCCGAGGGATACGGTCAATCTACGAGGCGGGCAGCGCCCGGAGCAGTTCCGCCATCGCCGGCCCAAGGTCGCGGCCCATCCCTTCGCCAATTCCGGCGGTCCGTTCGACGCCCGCGGTCAGCACCGCCTTCGCTTCGTCGAAGCGCGTCAACGCGATGAGTACTTGGCCGCGGATGTGGTAGGTGGCCAAATGGCTCGGCGAGGCTTCGTTGGCGAATCGAAGGTGCTCGGCGGCTTCCGGCCAGTCGGCGGGCGCCCCCTCTTCCCACAGTTTCCGACCCAGGCCGAACCGCGACAAGGGGTCCGACGGATCGATTTCGACCAGTTTCCGCATCGTTTCGATGGTCATCGCCACGATTGACGCTCCGCTAGAAAAGTTGCCGCCGGCCCATCCTCGAACGTCGCGCCGGCCGCCGTAGAGTATGACCTTGAGGAACGACGGCAGCAACGATTCGACGGGAGTTTGAAGTATGACGGGAAAAACGGCGGCCGTTGTCGGTGGGGGGATTTCCGGTCTGGCCACCGCCTATCGCCTGCTGCATCCCGCCGACGGTGGGCCGCCGATCGATCGGGTCGTCGTGTGTGAAGCCGCCGCGCGGGTGGGGGGCGTCGCCGACACCGAACGCCGCGACGGCTGGTCGTTGGAGACCGGCGCCAACGGTTTTTTGGACAACAAACCAAGCACGACGGCGTTGTGCCGCGACGTTGGCGTCGAACTGGTTTCCGCCGACGCCCACTCGGCGCGGCGCTACGTCTTTCTGGGCGACCGACTTCGCAAGCTGCCTGGGTCGGCCTTGGAGTTCGTATTCTCGGATTTGTTGTCACCGTGGGGGAAGATACGGCTTCTGGCGGAACGGCTCGTCGGCGGACCGCCGCGCGACGGCCGGACGGACGAATCGATCCTTGAGTTCACCCGGCGTCGCTTCGGCAACGAGGCGGCCGACGTGCTCGTCGAATCGTTGGTCACGGGCATCTACGCCGGCGATCCGGCGCTGCTGAGCGTCCGATCCTGTTTTCCCCGGCTCGTGGCATGGGAGCGCGAGTACGGCGGCGTCTTAAAGGCGCAAACGGCGCTCGCTCGGGAACGGAAAGCGAAACGTCTTGCCGAGGGGCTGCCTCCCGCTCCGCCCGGCAGCGCGGCGGGCGTGTTGATGGCGCCGCGCGGCGGCATGCGGACCCTGACCGAAGCATTGACGGCGAAATTGGGCGACCGAATCGCCGTGAACGCCACGGTGCGCCGCCTGGAGCAAACGGAAAACCGCCGCTGGCGCATCGAGGCCGACGGCCGACCGCCACTCGAAGCCGACGCCGTCATTCTGGCGGCGCCCGCCCCGGAGCAAGCGGCGCTGCTGCGTCCGATCGATGGTCTGCTCGCCGATGAAATCCAGGCGATCCCTTACACGACGGCCGTCATCGTGGTCGTCGGCTACCGCCGGTCGGACCTTCCGATGCGTCGGCTCGACGGGTTCGGCTACCTCGCCCCGCAACGGTTGAAACGGCCGGTGCTTGGGGTGTTGTGGTCGAGTTCCATTTTCCCCGACCAAGCGCCGGACGACTGCTACCAGTTCCGCGCCATTCTCGGCGGCTGGCAGCGACGCGACGTTCTTCAATGGACCGACCGGGAACTCGTCGAAGCGGTGCGGGCCGATCTGGCGGCGGCGTTGGGCGTCGCCGCGTCGCCGATCTTCCAGTGGATTTATCGTTGGCCGT
>JBOFFD010001004.1:0-2984 GCA_051648425.1 Planctomycetia bacterium | reverse complement strand
GGATGTCGGTGGTCGGCGTGGTGCTGCTCGCCGGCTCGCTGAACCTGGAAACGATCATCGGCTCGCAGGCGGCGGGTGGAATCCTAGCGTGGAATTTCTGGACGCAGCCGCTGGCCGCCATGATCTTCCTGGCCGCCGCGATGGCCGAGACCAACCGCCTGCCGTTCGACCTTCCCGAATGCGAACAGGAACTCGTCGGCGGATATCACACCGAATACGACGGCATGAAGTTCGCCTTCTTCTTCCTCAGTGAATACACGCACATCATCACCGTCTCTTACCTGCTCGCGATTCTGTTCTTCGGCGGTTGGCACTTCCCGCTGATCGCCGAGCCGGGCAGCAACTACTACGGCGCCGACCTCGTCAAGTTCCTAGTGTTGTTCGGCAAGGCGCTGACGGTCATCGTGTTCTTCATGCTCATCCGGTGGACCATCCCCCGCTTCAAGTTCGACCAGTTGATGGCCTTGGCGTGGCATGTTCTGATTCCGCTGTCGCTCTTGAATTTGTTCTTCGTAATGGTCTTCCGTCACGTCGGCTGGCACGACGGTTGGGAGCGGTTCCTGCTGCTGCCGATCTCGATCGCGTTGTTCGTCGGAGCCGGCCTCGTGAGCGCCTGGCACGCTCAGAAGGCGATCAACAAGCCGACCGTCAAAACGGTTTCGCGAGCCGCCGCCGCGGCCGGAGGTGCGTGATGCCGATCGATCCCAAAGACGTTCAGTGGGTGGAAGAACCGAAGATCGGCTTGATGGAGGCGTTGTACCTCCCCGCCGTCTTGGAAGGTCTGAAGACGACCCTGCAACACGTTTTCAGCCCGAAGGTGACGCAGCAGTACCCGGAGGAAAAGCCGGACCTGCCGCCGAACTATCGCGGCGTGCATCGTTTGAACCGCGACGACCAAGGCCGGGTGAAGTGCGTGGCCTGCATGTTGTGCGCCACCGCCTGTCCGGCGAACTGCATCACGATCGTCGGCGACCAGGCCCCTTGGTCCGACCGCGACAAATACCCGATCAAGTTCGAGATCGACGAACTGCGCTGCATCTTCTGCGGCATGTGCGAAGAAGCCTGCCCGGTCGACGCCATCGAACTGACCGGCATCTACGACGCCACCGGTTTGACGCGCGGCCAGATGATCTACGACCGCGAAAAACTGTTGTCGATCTACGACCAGACGGTCGGCTCGGGCAAAGACCCGGTCCGCACGCAGAAAGGCGTGTTGGGACCGGCGTCCGACGCCCCGACCGCGAAGTGACGACTCGACGCAAGTTTCCTCGTTAGCCGCCGCTTTCCTCAGTGTCGCGTCCTTTGGACCGGTCGACGCTAAGACGAAGACGCGTCGCTGAGGAAAGCGGCGGCTAACGAAGAAATCTTAGACGACCCGACGGTGTAGGAACGGAAGGAACGCATGGATCTTTTCGGCGATAACGCGGTGCTTCTGCTGCCGATCTACGCGGTGATCGGCGTCTTGCTGACGCTGATCCAACGCTCGGCGCAGTCGCCGGCGCTGGTGAAGTTCTTCGGCGCGGTGGCGGCCGTCGCGATGGTGTTCCTCTGCTCGTACTCGGCAGGCAAGGACGACCTCGACGGCTTGGTGTTCGGCGTCACGGCGGGCGTCGCCGCGCTGGCCGGCTTCGGCCTCTTGTGGGTGCCGAACCCGGTCTACGCCGCCCTCAGCTTCGCCGTTTCGGTGTTGGCCGCCTGCGGCGTGTTCGTGGTGCTGAAGGCCCCGTTCCTGGCGGCCGCCACCGTCGTCATCTACGCCGGCGCCGTCATCGTCACCTTCCTGTTCGTGGTGATGTTGGCGCAGCAACGCGGCGGCGCCCTCGGCTACGATTCCAACTTCTTCCGGCCCGCCCCGGTGCTGGCCACGCTCGGCCTGCTGCTGTTCGCCCTGTTCGTCGGCGTGCTGACCGGCGGTCCGGCGATCGAAGCGCTGGCCGGGTCGGCGACGCCGACCGCGGGGGTGAAGGCGGTCGGCCGGTCGCTCTACACCGACTACCTCTTCGCCGTCGAACTGGCCGGCACGCTGCTGCTGGTCGCGACGATCGGAGCCATCGCCATCACGCGCCGCGAACCCGGATTGGTGAAACCGTGAACGACGCTCTTGTTCCCAGCTTGATCCTCGGCGCGGTGCTGTTCGTCACCGGCGCCGCCGGCTTTCTCATCCGCCGCAACATGATCATCATGTTCCTTTCAACGGAACTGATGCTTCAGGGGGTGGTGCTGAATCTCGTGGCCTTCAGCGACTTTCACCGAAACATGGGCGGCGTCGCGCTGGCGGTGTTCGTGCTGACGGTCGCCGCCTGCGAGGCGGCCATCGCCTTGGCGCTGGTGGCGGCGCTGTACCAGCAGCACAAGACGCTCGACGTGGCGGTGGCGACCGAACTCCGCGAACTCGTCGACGAAGTCCCCGACGAACAACCCGAAATCGAAACGCCCGAAGCCGAGGCGGTCTATCCGACGTTGTCCCCGGCCGGCCGCGAACCGGTCGTGACCGAAGAGGAGCTGCACCTCCGTGTTTGACGCGCTCGTCTGGTTGATTCCGCTGGCGCCCCTTCTGGGGGCTGCCGTCGCACTGGTCGTCGCCGGGCTGGGTCGACCGCAGTACGCCCATCTGCCCGTCGCCGTCGGCTTGGCCGCCTCGTTCGCGTCGGCCGCCTTCCTGCACCTTTCGCTGCCGCTCGGCGGGTCGATCGTCCAAGGGTACAACTGGCTCGACCTGGGTGGACTGAATGTCGACCTCGAGCTGCGCGTCGACGGCCTGTCCATCGTCATGCTGCTGGCCGTCACGTTCGTCAGCACGCTGGTCGTGCTGTACTCGAAGGGGTACATGCACGGCGACCCCGGTTACGTCCGCTTCTTCGCCGTCGTCGCGTTGTTCGTCTTCGCCATGACGATGCTGGTGCTTTCCGAAAACCTATTGGGCGTCTTCCTGTTCTGGGAAGGGGTCGGCGTTTGCAGCTACCTCTTGGTCGGCCACTGGCACG
>JBOFFD010001003.1:0-2130 GCA_051648425.1 Planctomycetia bacterium | reverse complement strand
TCGCGCGGATCGGTATATCTCGCGGAAACGAGGCCGAGAAGCACCGGGAGGCCGTGATGCGCGTACGCTATTTCGCTCTCGATCGTCGGCAGCAGCTCTGGAAGGCGTCGCAGGCCGCCGTCGAGGGAATTTGGGACGGGACGCGGCCGCCGTCCGACCTGGGTCTTGATCTGGGCGACCGGCTGGCGCTGGCCACCGTGCTGTGCGACGACGACCTTCGGCCGAAGGTCTGTTACGTGCTGCGGCTCGACGTCGTCGACGACGCCGTCACCGAAGATTCGCGGGTGCTGGCCTACGAGGCGGCCACCGAAGGGAACCGACGAAACCTGAGCCACCCGTCGGCCCGCCGGCAGTCGGAAGGCTGGCCGGCCGACTGGAAGCACCAGTTGGCGGTGGCGATCGACGCACCGCTGGCGGCGCTGCGACGGGTTGGCGTCGGCGGCCCGCTGCCCTTGGCCGACATGCTCGGCGTCTCGCGCCGCGACCTCTTGCGCTACTTCGAGGAAGCCCTCCGCGGCTGACGCCGGACGCGGGCAGGCTTTCATCGGGGGCGGAATCTACGCCACGTCACCTCCGCACCTCGGTTCGTCTCACCACTCTCTTCCACGTTGAGCCTTTTCTCGGCGCGTTCGCCCACATTCAGCGACAAACTCAATTCCCCCCGCTCCGTCGCCGATGAAAGACGCGGAGGGTTCGGTTTCATGCGCTTCGTCGTCGCCGTCATCGCCGGAACGATCGTCGCGGGCGGTGTAGTGGCCGTCGGCGAGGGGTTGAGCGGTTTGCTGCATCCGCCGCCGGCGGGAATGGACTTCAACGACCCCGACAAGTTGCGGGCCTTCATTGCCACGCTGCCCGCCAGCGCGTTCGTTTTCGTCCTGGCGGCGTGGACGGTCGGCTCGTTCGCCGGTTCGCTGGTCGCCGGACTCCTGACGCGCGGTCGCTCGGCGGTCGCGCCGGCCGTCGTCGGCGGGCTGATGATCGCGGCCGTGCTTTTCAATTTGGCGACGATTCCGCACCCGGTTTGGATGGCCGTGGCGGCGATAGTGCTGGTTCCCGCCGCGCTTTTCGCGGGTGGGACGGCCGGGCGACGGCTGTCGATGAACACCGTGACAAGGGCGACGGCATGACCACCGATTGGCTGATGCAGAACTTGTTCGCGGCGGTGGTCGTGCCGGCGGTGGTCACCGTCGCCGGGTTGCCGATGGCGCTGCTGCTGCCGCGCCGCATCGGCCGTCGCGACCTCGGTTTCGCGCTCTTACCGCTGGGAACGGTCTACTGGGCGTGCGCGTTGTACGTAGCACAGTACGCCGGCGGCTTGGACGCCGCGTTGGCGGCGGCGGCGGTCGGATCGGCGGTGCTGTTGGTTCGTCGGCCGGCGGCGCTGTTTCCGAAGGTGCGGTTGTCGCGGTCGACGCGCCGGGCCGGCGGTGTGATCGCCGTCGGATGCCTCTGCTACGTGACGCCGCTCGCCTGGCAGCCGGCGCCGACCGGCATGGACGCCTCGATGTATGTGGCGGCGGCTCGCCTCATGGCCGCCGAGAACGGCGTACCGGCGTCGCACGCGCCGTTCGCCGCCGAGGTGTTTTTCCCCGCACTGAACATGGGGATGCCGACGATCGCCGCCGTCGCGGTGCGGCTCGGCGTCGCACCCGAGGCGGCGACCATCGCCGTCTCGGTCTTGACCTACGCGCTGATCCTCTGCGGCTGCCATCTGATGGTGCGGCCTTGGACGCCCGCGATCGGGGCGGCGGTGGTCGCGGTCGTCTCCGCCGCGCTGGCGTCGGGCGTGCAACAGTTGCCGTCGTGGGGCGGAGCGCCGACCGGGGCCGGGCTGGCGCTCGGCTTGTTCGCGGCGCGATTGATGGTCGAGGCCGCCCGCCGACCCACGGTCGCGTCGGCGATGCTGTTGGGTTTCGTCGCGGCCGCGTTGCCGTTGGTCCACGCCGTCGCGGCCGCGCTCTGGCTGTACACCGTCGCGCCGGCGGCGGTGCTGGTGGGCGTTCGGCGGGTCGACTGGGTCCGGCGGTCGGGCTGGCGGCGGCTGGCGGGGGGCGGAGTCGTCGCCGGCGCGACGGCCGTTGCGGTGCTGGCGGTCTACCTGGCGGTGGGCAAGCCGAGGCTGTCGGGCGA
>JBOFFD010001002.1:0-5037 GCA_051648425.1 Planctomycetia bacterium | reverse complement strand
CATCGGCCATTCGAGCTGGTCGTAGCCGAGTTCCTTCAAGTGTTCGCAGGTGGGGAGGATGGCGTCGTCCGGACGGGTCGTGTAGAGAAGCAGGTTCATGCCGAGCTTCATGGGTGGATTCTCCGCGAGGTTTCGCAAGGTTGGTTGGAATCGCCGTGCCGCCGATTCCGTTGTAACAGTCGGCATGGGGTAAAGACAACGGGCCGACGGCGGTTTCCGGCGCGGGCGGCCGGGCGGAGGGGAACGGCCGGGACGCGGGGCCGGCGAGCCGTATAGTGTCGGATGGAAGCGAATGTTCTCATCGGCGTCGCGGCAGGCGCGGCGGCGTTGGCTGAGCGCGAAGGGGAAGACGATGCGGCGAACAATTTGGACGGCGGCGCTGGCGGGTGTTTGGATTCTGGCCGGCGCGGCGACGGCCGGCGAACTGAAGGTCGGCGACAAGGCTCCGGAGTTCAAGCTGCGGGGCACCGACGGCAAAGACCACGCGCTGGCCGATTTCGCGGGGAAGAAGGCGGTGGTGGTCGCGTGGTTCCCGAAGGCGAAGACCGGCGGCTGCACGAAGGAATGCAAATCGCTGCGTGAGAACGGCGGGAAGCTGAAGGCGCTGAACGTGGCGTACTTCACCGCCAGTTGCGACGAGCCGGCGTTCAACAAGGAGTTCGCGACGGAACTCGACCTGGACTACCCGATTCTGAGCGATCCGGAAAAGGAAGCGGCCAAAGCGTACGGCGTGGTGGACGCCGTCCGCAAGAACCCCGCCCGCTGGACGTTCTACATCGACAAAGAGGGCGTGATCCGGCACATCGACAAGATGGTGCAGACCACCAGCCACGGGGCCGACGTGGCCGCCAAACTGAAGGAACTGGGCATCGCCGACTGAACGAAGGTATCAAATGAACGAAAGAGCGACGACGGGCTGAATCGAGAAAAGTCGTACGGACCGGATCGTCGCCCGAGCGGACGGCTCCCCAAGGCTGAGGGCGGATCGTATGATGCCGCCGCCGGGCGAGCGTCCGGCGGAATGCGAGTGGCCGGTGCGAGGAATTCATGTTTTCCGCGGCGATGCGGTCCCCGGTGTATCAACGATGGGCGTCGCTGGAACCAACCGGCGACGGCACGCAGATCTACCGGCCGCGCGGCGTCGAACATCCGTGGATCATCCTTTTCGACGGCGGCGGTCTGCCGGGCAGAATCGAACCGCTGACTGACGGCAAACTGCGCATCGGTCGGGAACAGGGCGACCTGCGGTTCGCGCACGACATGCTCATTTCCAGCCGGCACGCCGAGTTAGCCTGGTCCGACCAGCGGTTGACGGTGCACGACCTAGGAAGCCGGAACGGCGTCTTCGTGCGGCTGCGGCCAGGCGAGGCGCTGGTGGTGCGGGCGGGCGGCGGCTTCCTGTGCGGCCGACAGTCTTTCCGGGCGGCGCCGGCCGGCGTACCGCCCAGCAGCGTCGGGACGTCGGGGGCGAGCGAGACATCGGCGATGGATGGCGCCACCGCCGAAACCGAATCGCTGCAACTGCTGCACGGAACGATGCGCGGCGACAAACCGCTGTCGTACCTACTGGAAGACGCTGACGCCGTCACCATCGGCCGCGACCCGGCCTGCGCCATCGCCATGCCGTCCGACTCGTTTCTTTCTCCGCGACACGCGCAAATCCGTAAACAGGGTTCGGATTTCCTGCTGGAGGATTTAGACAGCCTGAACGGCGTCTACATTCGCTTGGGGGCGGGCGAGATCGTCGAACTGCAAGACGGCGACATGCTGCGGATCGGCGACCAACTCTTGGGCGTACTGATCCCGTCCCGCGCGTGAAGTCCCCGTTGGACGCCGCGCGGGCGCTCGGACCGGAGGTCGGTCGAATCGCGGAGTTCGACGCCGCGACGGGGGCCGCTCGTCGAAAATCGGCTCGGGTGACATCTGGGTGACATCCTATGAGCGGTTCGCTGCGTCATTTGGCCGACGACGACTGGAACCGCCTGCAAGACGTCGTCGAGCGGTTTGAATCGGACTGCGCCGACAAATGGCCGCGCGACCTGGCGAATTACGCCCCGGCCGTCGGCGATCCGCTTCGGGCGGCGGTGCTTTGCGAGCTGGCGCGGACCGATCTTGAGCTGGGCTGGCGGCGCGGCCGCGGCAAACTCGTCGAAGAGTACTTGCAGCTTTTCGGCGAGTTGAATCGGCCCGATACGGTCGTCAGTCTGCTGTTCGACGAGTATCAGGTTCGGCACCAGTACGGCGACCGGCCGCCGCTGGT
Organism: Planctomycetia bacterium; assembly: GCA_051648425.1. Taxonomy (GTDB): domain Bacteria; phylum Planctomycetota; class Planctomycetia; order Kolteriales; family Kolteriaceae; genus JBOFFD01. The sequence continues at coordinate 2,777 of JBOFFD010001002.1, read as the reverse complement.
CGACTACGAACGACGCTTTCCGGTCGACTACCCGGCGCTGTGCCGATTGGCGGCGCCCGCGACCCAAAACCGCAAGTCGACCGACACCGACGGTCCCCCCAACGCAGGCCCCGCCAAGAAAAGCCCCACGAAAGAAGGCCCCGCCGCGGCGAAAGAGGCGCCCTCGCCCGACGATCCCCGAATCATCGACGCCGACCAAATCAGCCGGGCGCTGTCCGAGGTCGTTCCGGGCGACTTCCTGTTGGACAAAGTCACGTCGGAAACGTCGTCGTTCGCGGGCGGCGCCGTCATGGCGGAGCGCTTCGAGCGGGTGCGGCTGCTGGGCGAAGGCGGATTCGGCGAGGTCTGGGAATCGATCGGGCCGGGCGGCATCCACGTCGCCATCAAGCGCATCCACGGCGCCATCAGCGAGCAGGCGGTCGACCGCGAACGGGCGTCGCTCGACCTCATCTGTTCGGGGAAGCTGCGACACCCGTTCCTGCTGCAGGTCTTCTGCTGGTGGATCCATCAGGAGCGGCTGTACATCGTCATGGAGTTGGCCGAGTCGAGTCTGAACGACCGTCTGAAAGAGTGTCAGAAGGCCGGCCGGCCGGGGCTGTCGCGGGAGGAACTGCGACAACTGATGATCGACGCCGCCGCCGCGCTCGACTTTCTGAATCATAAGAAGAACATTCTTCACCGCGACGTGAAGCCGGCGAACATGCTGCTGATGGGAGGCCGTCTGAAACTGTGCGACTTCGGGCTGTCGCGCATGTCGGAAGACCTGGCCCGGCTGACCGGGCAGACGACGCAGGGGGCGGGCACGCCCGCCGTCATCGCGCCGGAGATCATCAACGGCTACCAGTCGATGCACAGCGACCAATACTCGCTGGCAGCGACCTATTTCATGCTGCGCACCGGCCGGCCGATCTTCCGCGGCAGCATCGCCGAGGTGCGCCGCAAGCACCTCGACGAACCGCCGAACTTCGATGACCCGGTGCTGACGAACGCCGAGCGACGGGCGCTGAAGCGCGGGTTGGCGAAGTCGCCGAAAGACCGCTTCGCCAACAGCACGGAATTGGTGGCGGCGTTGTTCGAGGACGGCCCGGTCTTCGCCGTCGACAACGTGTTGCAGCATTCGTCGACGATCGACCAGTTTGATTTCGAGGAGGCGGCGGGGGGGGCGTTCCAGCCGTCGGAGCCGACCGATCCGAGGAGCGCGAACACGGCGGAAGGGCGCGGTTCGACGTTGGTGAACCGGAAGACGCAGCCGGGAGTGTACGTCGATTCGGTGCGGCGGAAGCCGACCGGCGGCGCGGCGCGGGCGGACGAACCGCCGCCGAGCAGCCGGTGGCGGCAGACCGACAAGCCGTCGGCGCCGTCCGGGGCGTGGCGTCCGATGCCGCGCCCGACGCAGGGGGGCTCCCGCCCCGGCGGCCGGCCAACCGCCCAACCGCTCTTCTGGTGGTGGGTGGTCGGCGCCTCGGCCTTGTTGACCGTGGCCGGCCTGGTGTACCGACTGGCGACGTGACCCGACGGGGCGGACGCGCCCCGTCGGTCTCAGTCCCAAGGCTTACGCCTTCAGCGTGTCGTCGTGGCGGCTGGTGGACGGGGGGAAGTCGGCGCGGCGCACGTTCGTCAGCGCCTTTTGGGCGCCGGCGAGCTTGTAGGCGTCGTTGTCTTCCCATTCGATGCTGACCGCGCCGTCGAAGCCGGCCCGGTTCAGTTCGACGAGGCATTCCTCGATGTTCACCGCGTCGCGGCCCGAACCGGGCGTCACGAAGTTCCAACCGTTGAGCTTGTGGCCCATCGGTCGGTGGCCGCCCAAGAGGCCGGCGGGGGCGTAGGTCTTCGCCACCTGCACGCCCTTGATGTGCGCGCAGTGGATGTATTGGCCGTAGGCGCGGATGAACTCGATCGGCGACACCTTCTGCCATTCCATGTGGCTGGGGTCGAAGTTGAAGCCGACGACCCCGGCGTAGCCCGCCTTCTCCAGGAAGCGGATGTAGTCGCCGGCCGATTCCAGGTCGCCCATCGCCCGTTCGCTGGGGTGGCATTCCAGGTCGTACGTCACGCCGAGCTGCTTGCAGAGGTCGAACACCGGCGCGAACCGCTCGGCGAGCAGTTCCAAACTGACGTCGAGCACTTCGGGGATGGCGTAGCCGCCGATCGACTTCGGGCGGGGCGGGAACTCGAACCAGTGCGACCAGCAGTGGGCCGGCGAGCCGACGAAGCCGGGCACCGCCATCGTGCGGCCTTGCAGCTTACCGACGTGCGCCGCCAGCCGCACGATGGCCAGCAGGTCGTTCTTCGCCTTTTCCTGCACCAGCAAGGCCACTTCCGCCGGCACGAAGTACGGGTCGGTGCGGGGCGGTTCGTGGCCGGCGGCGCGCCATTCCTGGTAGGCCTTCACGGCGTCGCCGCCGACGAACTGCAGCGTCTTGGCGCTCGGTTCGTCGCCCAGGGCTTGGCCCTGCAGGTGGGCGGCCAGGGTGAAGATTTCCAGGCCGCGCTTCTTCGCCTTGTCGACGCGTTGCTGCGCGTATTTGGCCGCGCCGGCGTCGGTGGCGCATTGCGCCAGGTCGAGTTCCCAGGTGGCTTCTTCCCAACCGTCGAAGCCGGCTTCGACCAGGAAGTCGAGCCATTTTTCTTCGGGGACGTCGCCGAACTGGCCGCGGACGAGGCCGATCTGGTGGTACGAACCCTTTCCGGACCGATGCGTATCGGTCTGCGCGAATCCCATGCGTGTTCCTCCCGAACATGGACGACGTGGGACGGGCCGCTGCTGCGACGGCCCT
>JBOFFD010001001.1:0-4003 GCA_051648425.1 Planctomycetia bacterium | reverse complement strand
CCCGCGTCCGATCCTTGGCCGGACGGCCGTCCTCGACGGACGCGGGGCGGCGGACCACCCCGGCTAAAATGAGACGGATCGCTACACCTAACCAGAAAGGACAGTAACTCAGTCGGCGTCGAGCAGCGCCGCGAAGTCGACGAACGCCGCATCGACCGCCTTTGCCGACAGTACGGCCGCCGTCGCCTTCGGCACCGTCGTTTCCGCCAGCGCCGCCGACAGCCCCAGGCCGGCCGTCTCAACCGAGCGCTTCGCGCCGCCGACCGTCGCCCGCGCCTGCCGAGCGCTGAACGCCGTGTTCCCGCCGCGCCCCGCCGCGCTGATCTGCTGGCCGGCCAGGCCGCTGGTTTGGTCCCAAGCGGCATACTGCATCTGCACCCGGCCCGCGCCGGTGTACCGAATGCGGTCGCCCGCCTTCAGCAAGAGCGCCCGGCTGGCCGACAACCGCGGCATCTTCCTCCATCGCCCGTTGCCAATCCGATACTCCATCGCCCCGCCGCCGGAAACCCGCACCTGCGTCATGGCGATGCCACGCTGGGCGCCGGCGGTGTCGGTCGCCAACGGCCGCGCCCGCCCGACGACGAACGACCGGCCGCCGGCCGCTCGGGTAAGCAACCCCGTCGCCGTCGCGCCGCGCGTCGTCCCGGCCCCGGTCGTATTCGGCGTCCCTGCCGTCAGCACTGGCGCCGTGTTGGCGATCGTGACGGTTCGGCTTTCCGAAGTCGTCGCGCCGCCGTTCGACTCGGTGATGGTCGCCGTCACCGTCAGTTGCACCAGGCCGTCGGTGACGACCGGCAGCACCAGCCGCAGGTTCGGCAGATCGGCCTGCGTCAGCCGCCAAACGCCGCCGCCGACGTCCACGCCGGCCGTCAACGACGCTCCCGCCGGCACGCCCGCGACCGTCACGACGACGGTTTCCGAATCGGGGTCCGACGTCGTCGCCGTAATGCCGAGCGGAATCGGATCGACCGCCGTCAACCGAAACCCGACCGGCGCGACCGCCAGCGTGGGAATGCCGGAGACCGCGGCGTCGCGGACGGTGATGCCGATGCTACCGCCGCTCCGTTCGGTGTGGCCGCTGACGGTGCGGGTCGCCGTCGCCTCGACGGCAAGCGTGATCGTGCCGACGAAGCCCGGCGCCGGGCGAATCGCAAGGCGGGCGAATTGTTCTCCGGTGAGGATCGCTGGCGCTGGTTGGCCGTCGACGAGCAGCGTCGCCCCGGAAAGCTCGCCGGTGACGCGCACCGTCAGCGTCTGCTCGGCGACCGGCCCGTTGAGCGACGCCGAGGCGCCCAGGGATATCGTCGAATCCTGATTGCCAGTGACCGGATTGACGTTCAGCGTCGGAACGGAGGCAAGCAGCCGCTCGACGGTGATGCCGATGTTCTTTGAAGTCGTTTTCGTGTCGCCGCCGACGGTCCGGGTTGCGGTGGCCTCCACGGCCAGCGTGATCGTTCCGAAGAAGCCCGGCGCCGGGCGAATCGCAAGGCGGGCGAATTGTTCTCCGGTGAGGATCGCTGGCGCTGGTTGGCCGTCGACGAGCAGCGTCGCCCCGGAAAGCTCGCCGGTGACGCGCACGGCCAACGTCTGCTCGGCGGCCGGCCCGTTGAGCAACGCCGAGGCGCCCAAGGAAATCGTTGAATCCTGATCGCCGACGACCGGACCGACGTTCAACGTCGGAACGGACGCCAGCAAACGGTTGACGGTGACGTTGAGGGTTTTCGTGGCCGTCTCGGAATCGCCGCCGGCCACCGGCGGGCGGGTCGCGGTCGCCTCGACGCTCAGGCTGATCGGAGCGACGGATCCCGCCGCCGGACGAATGGCCAGCGATCCGAGTTGGTCCGGTGTAAGCGTCGTTCCTGGAGCGATCGGTTGTCCGCCCAACAGCAACTGGGCACCGGGCGGCACGTTGGTGATGCGGACGGTCAGGGTTTCATCACCTTGCGGATTCGATTTGACGACCGAAAGCGTCAACGGAATGACGGAGTCTTGATTTCCTTCATTGCCTGGCGCGTCGATGACGGGTGGCGCCGCGGAAACTTGCCGGATGGTGACGTTCAACGTCCGCGGCAGGGTATCCGGAGATTTTGCGTTATTGACGTTTTCAATCGACCACGCGACCACGGTGAGAGGCAACGGCGTGGGGGAGAAGAAGTTGGGCGGGAATGTGACCGTCAATCCGGAAAGCTGCGCTTCGGTGAGCTCGATGCTGCCGTTCTCGTCCACCGGGCCGGCGGAGTACACCGTTCCTTCCGGGGCGCCTTCGATACGCACGCGGATGGTTTCACTCGGCTCTTTGACGTCGTTCGAGCTGACGGTGATCGTAAGCGGAATCGCGGCGCCCTGATCGCCGCTATTCGGAGGTGTTGGGTTGAGCGTCGGCGTGGAAGCTTGATCGTCGGTCGTGTAGCGCCGGGCGTAGATGCCGTATTCGGAGCCGTCCTGGCCGTTGCTCCGCCAAACGACCACGAAATCGCCGTCGGCGTCCACCTCCACCGACGCCATGTTCTGACCACGAGCCGTGACCGTGTTGACTAAGAACTCTTGAGGTTCTTTGGGCACGCCGTCGGATTTGAAGCGACGAAGGAAGACGCCGTCGCCGTCGGCGTCACCGTCGCCTGGTCCTGAGCTCTCCCAAGTCACGAGGAAGTCGCCGGTCGGCTCCACGGCAACCGTCGGTAGGATTTGATCGCCGTTGGTAAAGGTGTTGACTTTGAATTCCTGGGTGTCTTTGGCAGTACCGTCCGCACTGAATCGCCGAGCAAAAATGTCGGAGTTGGTAGTCGCTTCGCTCCAAACGGCGACGAAATCTCCGTTCGCGGCGAACGCCACTTTTCCCCTGGTTTGACTGCCGGCGGTGTTGGCGTTAAGCCGAATCTCCCTCTTCAGGCCGCCGGAGGGGGTATACAGCCGCGCGTACGAACCATAGCCGGAGCCGTCCTGAAAGTAGCTATCCCACGTGATGATGAAATCGCCGTTCGCATCCATCGCTGCGTGAGAGACTTTTTGATGCGAAGTAGTGTACGCCGCGTTGACGAGGAATTCGGGACCTTGCGGTGCGCCCATCTTGTCGAATCGTTGCGCGAAGACGCCCGTTGCGGAACCGTCGTGGTTATCGCTTATCCAGGCGACCACGAAATCGCCGTCCGCGTCCATGGCCACCACTGAATTGTATTGGTTGTTGATGGTTTGCGAATTGACTTGGATTTCACCGCTTTGTGCATCGCCCTCGGCATTGAATCGTTTCAAAAAGATGCCGGCGCCGTCGCCGTCCGCGTCTCGCCATGTGACAACGAAATCGCCGTCCGCATCCATGGCAACGGCCGCGCTTACCTGCAAGCCGATCGTCCTTGAGTTCACGAGCAACTCCGGGCCGCGTGGTTCGCCCGCAGCGCTGAATCTTCTGGCGTAGGTGCCGTAGCTGTCGCCCGCGCCTGGGCCGTTCCAAACGACGACGAAGTTCCCGGCGGCGTCCATTGCGGTGGGACCCCGATTTTCTGTCACCTGATTACCGCCCGCGGTGGTGTGACCTGGAACTCCGGGCCGAGCGGGGCGGCGGGGACGGAGCGGTCTTCGAGGGTTTCGATAAGCAGGCGGCGGCGGGGGGTCGGCGTCGACTTGGGTTTCGGCGTTTCGTTCAAGCGGGCGTGCCGTTCATCCAACGAACGTCCATCGGCCGAGGTACGCGGCATGGCGTGGTGTGGCGTGGTGTTTCTTGGTCGGCGACGCCCCCATATCCGGGGTGGGCGTCTCGTCTTTGCCGCGAACAGGTCGGCGGCGGTCGTGAGGCGGCTTGTCCTGACCGCCTACACATCCTACCAGCGGCGGCCTGGTCCGTGCAACAAGAATCGTTCAATGGTAGAGGAGTTTTTTGGGGACGACCGAATCGGACGGACGGGAACGTCTTCGTTACTGCGGGTTTGGTGTAGCGATCCGTCTCTTTTTAGCCGGGGTGGTCCGCCGCCCCGCGTCCGGCGAGGACGACCGTTCGGCAAAGGACGGA
>JBOFFD010001000.1:0-9058 GCA_051648425.1 Planctomycetia bacterium | reverse complement strand
GGACGAAGACGCGCCGCTGAGGAAAGCGGCGGCTAACGAAGACACAACGACGGAACCGCGTTAGAAGATGTAGCGGTTGACGACGTTTTCGAGCATCTCTTGGCGGCCGGAGGTGTTTTTCGCCGCTTCGCCCTTCTGGAGCATGTAGGCTTCCAGCTCGGCGAGGCTGCTCTTTCCGGCTTCGATCTTACGGCCCATTTCGCCGTCCCACGATTCATATCGCTTGGACACGAATTCCTTCAGTACGCCGTCGTCGTGGATCTTCGCCGCCACTTTGAGACCTTGCGCGAAGGCGTCCATGCCGCCGATGTGCGCGTGGAACAGGTCGACCGGATCGAAGCTTTCGCGGCGGACCTTGGCGTCGAAATTGACGCCGCCCGGCGCCAAGCCGCCCTGCGCCAGAATCACCAGCATCGACTGCGTGGTGAGGTACAGGTCGGTCGGGAACTGGTCGGTGTCCCAGCCTAAGAGCAGGTCGCCGGTGTTGGCGTCGATCGAGCCGAGCATGCCGTACGACGACGCATACGTCAGTTCGTGCATCATGGTGTGGCCGGCGAGCGTGGCGTGGTTGGTTTCGATGTTCAGTTTGAAGTGGTCTTCCAAACCGTACGTTCGCAGGAAGGCGATGCAGGCGGCGGAATCGTAGTCGTACTGGTGCTTCGTCGGCTCTTTCGGTTTCGGTTCGATGAGGAACTGACCGGTGAAACCGATGCTCTTGGCATGGTCGACGGCCATGTGAAAGAACCGCGCGAGGTGGTCGAGTTCGCGCTTAAGATCGGTGTTGTACAGATTCTGATAACCTTCGCGGCCGCCCCAGAAGACGTAGTTTTCGCCGCCCAGCGCGTGGGTGGTTTCCAGGGCCTTCTTCACTTGGGCGGCGGCGTAGGCGAAGACGTCGCTGTTGGGGCTGGTGGCGGCGCCGTGGCAGAAACGCGGGTTGGAAAAGAGGTTGGCCGTCCCCCACAGCAGCTTCACGCCGGTGCGGTCTTGCTCTTCCTTCAGACGCTTGGCGATGCGGTCGAGATTGGCGTGCGATTCGCGCAGGCTGGCGCCTTCGGGGGCGACGTCGCGGTCGTGGAAGCAGTAGAAGGGGGCGCCCAGCTTTTCGATGAACTCGAAGGCGACGGCGACGCGGGTCTCGGCCATCGCGACGGAGTCGGTGCCGTCTTCCCACGGGCGGATGGCGCAGCCGGGACCGAACGGGTCGCCGCCCGTGCCGCGCAGCGTGTGCCAATAGGCGACCGAAAAGCGCAGCCAGTCCTGCATGGTCTTGCCGGCGACGACTGCTTGGGCGTCGTAGTGGCGGAAGGCGAGGGGATTGGTCGACGACGGACCTTCGTAGGGGATCTTCGGAACGTCGGGAAAGAACGCCATGGCCGGCTCCTCGTGCTTGGTTGCGCGTCGGCGGTCGTCTGGGAACGGATCGACGAAGCGCCGCCGCCGCCGAATGAGCGGACGGTCGGTCGCGGGCGCCTTACGTCGTCGAATCGAGCCATCGGCCGCGCCGACGGCGGAACGCCGCCGTCGGGAATCGTGATAGGAACGAAATCGGCGTGGGAAAGGCCAAGGAAGCGGGAAGTGCCCAGCACACTACCGCCGTCCGCCCCGGTTTGCCGGCATCGTTTCGGCTCTTTACGAAATCTTCATCAAATCTTTGTTGGCGTCTTGCGGGCGGATGGGGACTAATAGGGCTAGGAAGATAGGCGCTTCGTCGCTGGAACGCGGCGGATCGGTCGATTTTCCTGGTCATGCGGTCGTTTCCAAGGACATGGATTCGGCGGCCGTTGAAAAACATTGAATCGGACGACGACTACATGACGACGCTCGCGAAACTGCTCGACCTGCTCCGCAGCAAACTATCCACCGCGACGCCCGCCGTCCGCAGAGCGGCCCGTTCGTATTTCGAAACGCTGGAAGACCGCGCCGTGCCGGCGGTGCTCAGTGAAGTCAACGTGAACCCACCCAGTACCGACGACCCGTTCGAGTTCGTCGAAATCCGCGGCGCGGCCAACGAAGCGTTGACGAACCTCTATCTGGTGGCGATTGAAGGCGACTCCGGCGCCGCTGCGGGCGCCGCGGACTTCGTCGTGAATCTGAGCGCCTTGTCGCTCGGCAGCAACGGCTTGCTCATCATCAAAGCAACCTCCGGCGGCCACGTCCCGCCGGGGGCGACGACCGTTGTCGGCGACGCGCAGCTTAATGACGGGACGGCCCCCCTCGAAAACGGCACCATTTCTTTCCTTCTAATCCAAAGCGCGGCCGCGATCATTGAAGGAACCGACTACGACGTCGGCGACGATGGAGTATTGGAAGCCCTTCCCGGCGGCGCTACCATCGTCGACGCCGTCGGCTGGACCGACGGCGGCTCGGGCGACAGGGTCTACGGGGGCGTCGTCTTGACCCAAAGTTCAGGAACACCCGACGCCGCCGTCCGTTTCGCCGGCGACGACACCCCGATCAATCTCGCTTCCTGGTTCAACGGCGACCTCAGCGGCGCCAACAGCACCCTCGCATTCAGTGCGACCCAGGTAAGTGCGAACTTTCCGTCTGGCGCCCAGTTGACGCCCGGCGCCCCCAACGGCGGCGTTGTCACGGCCAACACCCAACCCGTTCTGAACGCCGGCTCGTCGCCGACTTTAGCCGACGTCGTCCGCAACTCCCCGGCTCCCGTAGGCATGGTCGGCTCGCTCGTTTCCCGGTTGGTCGACCTGACCCCGCCCGCCGGCGACGGCGTCGACAACGTCACGGATCCCGACGCGGGCGCCGTCACCGGCGCGGCGATCACCGCCACCACCGGCGCCGGCCAGTGGTGGTTCTCGACCAACAACGGCACGAACTGGAGCATGTTCCCATCGGTGTCCGCCACGGCCGGGCTGCAATTGCGGCCGACCGACCGCGTCTACTACCAGCCGCCAGTGAGCTTCACCGGAACCCTGGCCAGCGCGCTGACGTTCAAAGCGTGGGACCAAACCGGCGCGACCGCCGGAATGCAAGGCACGACGGCCGATACGACGGTCGGCACCCCTTTCAGCGCCGCGACCGACACCGCATCAATCACCGTGGCGGTCGTCAACAACGCCCCGGTCCTGAATCCCGTCCCCAACCCCGTGTTGCCTAGCATCGCGGAAGACGCCCCCGGCCCGGTGGGAATGGTCGGCGCGCTCGTCTTGGAGTTGGTCGACCTGACTTCGCCTCCCGCCGGCTTTAACAACGTCACCGACGCCGACGGCGACGCCCCGGGCTTGGCGGTCACCGCCACCACCGGCGGCGGCATTTGGAGTTACTCGCTGAACAACGGCACCACTTGGATTCCGTTCCCCGCAGTGTCCAACGCCATGGGCCTGCTGTTGCGGCCGGGCGACCGTGTCTACTACATGCCGGCCGCCAACGAAAACGGCGTCTTCACCTTCACGTTCAAGGCGTGGGACCAGACGGCCGGAACTGCGGGAACGACGGTCGACACCACCGCCGGCAGCGCCTTCAGCACCGCCTTCGACACCGCCGCCATCACCGTCACCGAAGTCAACGACGACCCGAACGCCGTCAACGACGGCGCTGGGCCTGTGTTCCCCTCCATCGACACCCTTGAAACTTTCCCGATTCTCATCAGCACGTTGCTCGGCAACGACAACGCCGGACCAGCCAACGAAAGCGGGCAGACGCTGCGCCTCAGCCTTGCCGGCGTGACCGTAAACGGCACGGTGGTCCGCGACGGCGCATTCGTCAGGTTCACGCCCGCCGGCCCCGGCCCCGCGAGTTTCCAGTACATCGTCACCGACGACGGCACCGACAACGGCATCATCTCTCCGCGGTTCAGCGCGCTGGCCACGGTGTTCCTCAACGTCGCCGCCGAGAATGACGCGCCGATCTTGGACACGGCCGGCGTCTACACGCTGCCGGCCGTCAAGATCAACGACACCGCGCCGTCCGGCATTTCGGTCGCCGATCTGTTGGCCCAAGGTCCCGGCGGCGACCCGATCTCCGACCCCGACCAAACCACCGCTCAGGGGATCGCCATCACCGCCGTCGACGACACCAACGGCACTTGGCAATACTCGATCAACGGCGGGACGACATGGCTCGCCGTCGGTCCGTTGGGGGTCGATCAGGCCCGCTTGTTGAACTCCGCCCCCAACACCCGGCTGCGGTTCCTGCCGGACGGCTCCGGCGCGCCGACGTTCAACCGAATGATTACGTTCCGCGCCTGGGACGCGCCGGTCGGCCTGAACGGCGGACTCGGGAACGTCGCCATCGTCGGCGGCATTACCGCGTTCAGCACCGCCACCGACACCGCGTCGATCGCGGTGATGCCGGCGAACGCCGCCCCCGTGCTGAATCCCGCCGCGTCGCCGGTTCTCAACCCGGTCGCCGAAGACGCCCCCGCGCCGGTTGGGCCGGTCGGCACGTTGGTGTCGGCGCTGGTCGACCTCGACAACGTCATGGGCGGACTTGACAACGTGACCGACGCCAACGGCGACGTGCCGGGCATTGCGGTCACCGGCGTGGCGGCCGGCGGAACGTGGTTCTTCTCGCTCAACGGCGGCACGATGTGGACGCCGTTCCCGGCGGTGCTTTCGGCGACCAACGCTCTGCTTCTCGGTCCGACCGCCCGCGTCTACTTCCAACCGGCCGCCGACTTCAACGGCGCGCTCGCCTCGGCCCTCACGTTCAAGGCGTGGGACTTGGCCTCCGGGATGCCCGGCGCGACCACCGACACCACGGTGGGCATCGCGTTCAGCACGGCGACCGACTTCGCCACGCTGACGGTCACGGCCGTCAACGACGCCCCGACCGCCCTACCCGCGGCACTTCCCACCCGCGACGAAGATACGGTCGTCGTCGTGCCGTTCAGCACCTTCCTCGACGGGGCGACGACCGGGCCGGCGAACGAGTCAACCCAAACGCTGACCGTGGTCGCCGTCGGCAACGCGGTCGGCGGCACGGCCGTCATTCAGGGGAACACGGTCGTGTTCACGCCGAACCCCGATTTCGTCGGGGCGGCCCGCTTCGAGTTCACCGTCGGCGACAACGGGCAGACCAACGGCGTCGACGCCTTCCAGACCGTCGTCGCGATTGCGTCGTTCAGGTTCTCGGCCGTCAACGACCTTCCCGTCTTCACCGTGCAGACGCCGGTCGTGAACGTAATCGGCGAAGGCATTCCCGTTTCGATCCCCGGCGTGGTGGGGGGCTTCGGGCCCGGCCCGGTCACCGCCGTCGACGAAGCGTTGCAGTCGCTCGTCGGCTACAACGTGCTGACGACGACCACCGGAACCCTGCAGTTCACCTCGTTCGCTCCATCGCTGTCCGCCGACGGCACTTTGTCGTTCCAAACCGTGGCCGGCACCTTCGGCACGGCCGAATTGACCATCACCGTCACCGACGGCCTGGGGGCGGTTTCCGTCGCCCAAGTAGTGACGCTGAACGTCGTGCCGCCGCTGCCGCCGGTGGTGAACCAGGCGCCGACGCTGTCGGGCGCGAACGCCCTGCCGACGATCGCCGAAGACTCCACCGGCGGCGTCGGTTCGACGGTGGCGGCCCTGGTCGCCGGCCGATTCGCCGACGCCGACGGCCCGGCGGTCGGCATGGCGGTGACGGCGGTCGACGACCGCAACGGCCAGTGGCAGTTCGCGACGCCCGGGACCGGCTTCCAATCGATCGCCGGCCGGCTCGCCCAGGGTGGCGCCCTGCTATTGAACGGCGCCGCCAGCGTGCGGTTCGTTCCGAACGCGAACTTCAACGGTGTGGTCGGCGGTTTGACGTTCCAGGCGTGGGACGCTTCGTCGGGCGCCGCCGGCGCGACGGCCGCCCTCAACACCCTCGGCACGGCCGTCGGCGCCCAATCGGCGGTCGCCAGCCTGCGGGTCACGGCCGTCAACGACGCCCCCGTCATCAATGGCGCGACTCGCCGGTCGGTGACGGCGACCGCCCGCAACGGCGTGCCGATCTCGCGGATGCTGCGCGGCTTCACCTCGGTCGACGCCAACGAACTGCGGGGCGTGGCGATCGTCGGCGTCCGCAGCGACGAACCGGGCGTTTGGCAATTCCGGCGTGGCGGTCGCGGCCCATGGCGCAACTTCGGCCAAGTGAATTCGCGGCGGGCGCTGCTGCTTTCCAGCGGCACCCGGGTGCGGTTCGTGCCGGCCTCGGGCTTCGGAACCGCGTCGCTGCGGTTCCGGGCGTGGGACCAGACGACCGGCCGCAACGGCGGTCGGGCGAACCTGACGCAGACCGGCATCGGCGGCACGACCGCTTTCGGCGCCCGCGTCATGCAGTCCCGCACGTCGTTCCGGTTCCGCTCGCCGCAGACGACGGCGCCGACCGACATCACGATCAACAGCCGTCGCGCCCTCATGACGGCCGTCGCCCTCGACCAGGTCTTCAGCGCGTCGAACGACGACGCCTGACCCCGACCGGTGAACACCGTCGCCCCGCGGCTTTCGCGCCGCGGGGCGGCGGAACCAGTCGGCTGAAAAGGCTTTGAATCGGTCGCGTGATGGTTGACGGAGGGACGCGCCGCCAGCGAGATCGGCTTGCAAGTCGCCGTCGAACCGCCTACGCTAATGATGGCGATGCAGGATGCGTCGTCGGCACCACCAGGGAGGGACTTCCTTGCCGACCTTAGACAGTCGCACGCTTCGCGTCGGCCCAGGCCGTTGGGCGCTCGTCGTGCTCGCCCTTGCCATGGCTGCCGGCCTTTTCGTCTTCCGCGGCGCCGGCCGTTCCCTGACGGATTCAAACGACTTCCGCGTTCCGTTTCTGGCGTCCCGTTTGTGGTTCGCCGGCGGCAATCCTTACGACCACGCCGAAATCGAGCCGCTCTGGAAGAACTGCGGCGGCTCGCCCAACCAACAGCCGTACCGCCGGGTCGCACCGTCGGTCTACCCGCCAACGGCTTTCCTGGCCGCCGTCCCCATCACCGGCTTCGACTGGCCCGCCGCTCGCGCGATCTGGCTCGGCCTTTGTCTGGTCAGCTTCGGCGGGATGGTCTACGCCCTCGTCCGCCTCGCCGGCCTTTGCTGGGACGACCCCCGGGCCTGGCTGCTGGTCGCGTTCGCGTTGGCCGCCGCCCCGGTGCATACGGCGTTCGCCAAGGGACAGCCGGTGCTGCCGGCGCTGGCGCTGCCGCTCATCGCCCTGTACCAGTTGCGGCGCGGCCGAGCGGAAGTCGCGGGCCTGCTCGTCGCCGTCGCGATGTGTTGGAAGCCGCAGACCGCCGGCCCGATCGCCGCCGCCGTGTGCCTGGTCGGCGGACCGGGCGTCGGTCGGATGTTGACGATCGCCGCCGGCGGGTCGGCCGTCGCCCTGGCGGTCGCCGGCGGTTGGTCGACCGCCAACGGCGTTCCCTGGTTCGACTCCTGGCGCGACAACCTCGCCTACGCCGCCGGCTCGCACGGGGTCAATGATCCGTCGGCGACCAACCCTTCCCGTCACCACCTGGTGAACTTGGCGTACAGCCTGACTTCGACCGGTCTTCTGGGCGCCGCCGACGCCCACCGCGTCGGCTTGTTCGTCGCGCTGCTGTTGGGGGCCGTCGTGACGGTTTCCGCTTGGCGCGACCGCTGCGGTCGGCTTTGGTCGCGGCTGGTGGGCGGGGCGCCGAAGAAGACGACCGTGGATCGTGAAAGCGGTGCGACGGGGACGGTCGATCCGGCGCTGCTGCCGGCCGCCGTGTTGTCGATGATCGCGCTCGTGGGCGTCTACCACCGGACGTATGACGCCGCCGCCGTGCTGCTGCCGGTCGCGTGGGCGATGGGCGTTTTGGGTCGGCCGGGACACCGCGAGGCGTGGCTTGGCGTGTTGCTGCTAGCCGCGCCGGCGCTGGCGCCCGGCTCGCAGATTCTGCATGCGTTGTCGCAGTCGGAAGCCGTCGGCCGGTGGCTGCCGACCTGGGCGTGGGACCGGTTCCTCATTCCGCATTTCGCGTGGTCGCTGGCCGTCTTGACGGTGTGGACGGCGGCCGTCTACGTGCGGGAGCGTTGGGGAGTCTACGCCGGCGTCGCCCCGCTGTTCAAGCGGTCTCGGCTCCACCGGTGGACGTCGGCCGCGATGGCTCGGTCTTCCCAGGTGTGAACGACCAGAATTCGGCCCGGGGAGCCGGCCGTCGCCACGTCGGCGTCGGCCGCGCCGACGGCGGCGTTGCGGGCGTCGTCGAGCGCGACGCCCAGGAACTCCAGGCCGTCGCAGACGCGCCGGCGGAAGTCGGGGGCGTTTTCCCCAATGCCGCCGGCGAAGACCAGCGCGTCGACGCCGCCCATCGTGGTCGCCGCCGCCCCGACCGCCTGTCGTATTCGGTCGGCGTGCATGGCCAGAGCCAACGCCGCCCGCCGAGAGCCGTCGGCCGCCGCCCGCGCCACGGCCGGGTAGTCGCTGGAGACGCCCGACACCCCCAGCAGGCCCGATTCATGGTCGACGACCTGCGCCAACCGCTCGACCGACAGCCCCTTCGTCCGCAGCGCGTACAGCAGCAAGCCGGGGTCGACCGATCCGCAACGCGTGCCCATCATGACGCCGTCGGACGGCGTGAAGCCCATCGAGATGGAGACCGCCCGGCCGTTTTGAACGGCCGCCACCGAGGCCCCGTTGCCGACGTGGCAAACGACCAGCCGCGCTCCGCCGCGTTCCAGCAGCCGGGACGCCCTTCGGGAACAGTACGCATGGCTGATGCCGTGGAAGCCGAACCGCCGCGCGCCCCATTCCTCGTGCCAAGAGTAGGGCAGTGGGTAGACGGCCCGTTCTTCGGGCAGATCGGCGAAAAAAGCGGTGTCGAAGACGCCGAGTTGACAAGCCATTGGCAGCAGGCCGCGGGCGGCCGCCAGCACCGCCAGCGCCGGTGGGTTGTGCAGCGGCGCGAGGTCGGCCAGTTCGCCAAGCTTGGCGACGGCGGCGGCGTCGAGCGGCGCCACGTCGCGGAAGAACGAGCCGCCGTGAACGATTCGGTGGCCCACGGCGTCGACCGTCGCCGCCAGGTTCGGCCGGTCCGCGAACCACGCGGTCAGCGCCGCCGTCAGGCCGGCGACGTCGGCCGCCACGTCGACGAGATTCGGCGGCAGCGGTATCC
>JBOFFD010000999.1:0-6138 GCA_051648425.1 Planctomycetia bacterium | reverse complement strand
ACGGTCAGCCCCGGCGGACGCGGGGCGGCGGACCACCCCGGCTAAAAGGACGCGGAGCGGACGGTTTTCCTTCAGGAGTTTGTTCATGACCGATTCGTCGATCCGGTTGCGAACCGCCGTTCTTGCGGCGGCGTGCAGCGTTTGGTGCGTCGCCGTGGGTCGCGCCGCCGACTGGCCGCAGTTCCTCGGCCCGACGCGCAACGGCGTCTCGCCGGAAACCGGCCTCGTCAAGAACGTCTCGGGCGAACCGGCCGCCCTGTGGCGGAAAGAAGTCGGCCTGGGCTTCGCCGGCCCGGTGGTCGTCGGCGGCAGGGTGTTCGTCTTCCAGCAGGCGGGGTCGGACGAAGTCGTCGAGTGTCGATCGGTTGACACCGGGGCCGCGCTCTGGTCGACGAAGTACGCCGGCCGGTTCCGCGACACCTACTACGGCATCGAACCGGGGCCGCGCGCCACGCCGGCGGCGACCGCCGACCGCGTGGTCACGTTCGGTACGGAAGGCGTTCTGCAGGCGCTCGACGCCGCCGACGGTCGGGTCGTTTGGCGGACCGATTTGAAGAAGGAGTACCGCATTCCGGACGGCTTCTTCGGGCTGGCGGCGTCGCCGCTCATCGATGGCGACCGGGTGTACGTCATGGTGGGCGGGGCGCCGAAGGCCGGTTTCGCCGCCTTCGACCTGAACACCGGCAAGGCGCTGTGGACCTCGGGCGACGACACCGCCGGCTACGCGGCGCCGGTGTTGGGTGAAACGGCGGCCGGCCGCCGGCTGTACTTCTTCGCCCGCAGCGGGTTGCACGCGCTCGACCCCGCCGACGGCGCGCCACTCTACTTCCAGCGGTGGCGGCCGCGGATCGACGCCTCGGTCAACGCCGCCACGCCGGTCGTCGTCGGCGACGAAGTGTTCGTCTCCACCTCCTACGGCACCGGCGGCATCGTGGTCGCGCCGGACGGCGCCGGCGGCGTCCGCAAGGTCTGGAGTTCGCCGACCGCGCTCGCCTGCCACTTCAGCACCCCGGTCTACACCGACGGTCGACTGTTCGGCATCGACGGTCGGCAGGAAGGCGGCGCCCGGCTGCGGTGCGTCGATTGGAAGACGGGCAAGGTGCTGTGGACCGAGGAAGGCTTCGGCGCCGCCCACCTGATCCTGGCCGACGGCGTGTTCTACGCCCTGCGCGACGACGGCCGCTTGACGCTCTTCGACGCCGACCCGTCGGCCTACAAGCCGCGCGGCACGATCACGACGGCGGACGGCCCGACCCGCGCCTTCCCGGCGCTCGCCGACGGTCGGCTGTACGTCCGCGGCCCGGCGGAACTGGTCGCCGTCGACCTGCGGGCCAAGTGACGGCCGATTGTCACCGCTTCTTCGATTCGACCTCGATCAACTCGGCCAGGCGCTGTTCGATCCGTTGCAGCCAGTAGACCACGGGCGCGAGCGCCAAAAGGGCGTACCCCAGCGCCGCCCACGGACCGATCAATTCGGTGCAGCCGGAAAGCAGCGCCCCGCACAGGAGCATCGACAACGGAACGGCTGTGCGAAACAACGTCGAGAAGGCGTCAAGCTGCTGGGCCGCGTTCGGCTTGGCGGGCGGCGGCAGGTTGGCCGGCGGGGGCGGTTCGGGTTCGACGTCGACTGTCGCCGGCGTCTTGCCGATCTGATCGACCAACTGTTTGGCAGTGTTCTTCAGCCAATCGATCGCCATGAGCGAAGCGCCTTTCCCGACGAACCCGGCCGTCGCCGCCGAATCGACAAGGCAAAGCGGCCGGTGCGTCGAAGTATAGTCCGCCGCCCGGCGTCGATCCAACAGCGGCCGAACGGAGGCGTCGGCCGTTATGGCGACGCAGGCGGACTCGGTTTTCCCAAAAGACGCCGAACAAGGGCCTCCCGCACTTCCGGCGGCACGTCGCGCAGCTCGTCGTCCGTCAGATCGGCCAGCCGCTGATCGACAGGAATGCCTTCTAGTCGCTGCGCGACCGGGATGCCATCCAGCCGATCCTTCACGGCGGCTTTTCTCAAGACTTCCTTGACCGTCTCGCGGTGCATTTCCAGCAGTTCTTTGCCGATCATCTCCAATCCTTCCTTTTCATACCGCTCGACGAAGTTCAGAAGGAGCGTGCTCGTCAGCCCGGAATGCGGCCGATAGTGCTTCGCGCCGTATTCCGTCCCTTTCGCCTCGGCGCTGAACAGGTGCAGCAACGCGTTGTGCTCCGTCAGCGGCAGTTCGTGAACCACCACGACCGTGATCGACCTCGTCAAACACTGAACATCATACACGCCGGGCGAAACAGACTGAAGAAAACCCTGTTTCGTCAACTCGCGCGGCCGCCGGACGCAGACCGCGAACAGCCGAAAATCGTCTTCGGGCGGAAGGTCGCCGGACGGTGAAACGGCCTGCTTGCGAAAGTTGACGTAGTGGCCGATCAGTTCAAAGAGCGGCCAGACGTCGAGGGCTTCCTGGTACGACTTGAATGTCACCAGATTGTAGCGTCGCAAGTCGGCGAAGCCATCCGGCGGCGGGCGCGGCGACGGCCCCGGCTGCGGACAGTGGATGACCACGTCCAGAAACTGTTGATGCCGCGACAGGTCGCGCTCGATCTCGACTTCGACGGCCGTGTCTTGAAAAAAGTCTTGCCACGACAGGCCGAACAACCGGTGCCAATCCATGACGTCGTCCTCCCGTCGCCCATTGCGGCATTGTATCCGCAAGGGCGTTCGAGGACGTCAAGGTTCAAGAATTGAAGCGACAACCGACGGTGAATTCTTCGCGCCGCGAACTTACTCGTCGGCGTCGAGGAAGTTCAGCAATGCGGCGTCGACGAGGGCCGGGGCGAGGGTTTTCGGCCGGGCTTCGGCCAAGGCCGCCGCCAGGCCGAGGTCGGCGCGGCGCGGCGGCTGGCCGATGGCCTGCACGATCCGTCGCTTTTGGCGGCTGAACGCCGTCGCGCCGCCGCTGGTGCGGGTGTCGGCGAGCTGCCCGGGTCGGCCGGTCGTTTGATCGTAGGCGCGGTACTGCATCGTCACCCGGCCGGCCACTCCGCCGCCCGGCTTCAAACGCAGCCGATCTTGGCTGCGGAGGAGCAGCGACTTTTGGTCGCCGAGCGTCCGTGCAACGTTTCGCCAGGATCGTCCGCCGTTGGTGGAGAACTGGAAGACGTTGCCCCCGGTCGCGCGCAATCGGGTCATGGCGACGCCGCGCCGCACCGCGCGGCCGTCGCTCACGAGACCGCGAAGGAGAATGTCGATTCGCAAGCCGGTGCGAATTGCGATGGCGCGGATGTTGGGCGCCTTGCCGGTCGTGCGCAGTTCCGGCGCGACGTTCGTCGGCGGCGATGCAGCCGGCGGCGATGCAGCCGGCGGCGATGCAGCCGGCGGGGGAACAACGGGGGGAGGTGCGACCGGTGGCGGAACGCTTCCTTCCACCAGACGGAATAAGCCGAACTGACTGCCGTTGGTGGCGTCTAAGAACAGCGTCCCCGCGACGTTCGCGAGAGAGCCAGGAGAACTGCTGCCCGCGCCGGGGTTGAGGTCGGCGAACAAAACGGTGCTGGAGGCGGCGCCGTCGCTCTTCCACAGCTCCGCGCCGCCGGTGGGACCGTTCGCGCTGAAGAACAGCGATCCAGCCACGCTCGTCAAGTCGGCAGGATCACTACTGGACGCGCCGGGGAGGATGTCGGCGACCAAGACGGTGCCGGAAGCGGTGCCGTCGCTCTTCCACAACTCAAAGCCGACCGTTCCATCGTTGGCGATGAAGAACAGCGTCCCCTCAACGTCCGTCAGAGAGCGAGGATAACCGTTGGACGGGCCGGGGCTGATGTCGGCGACCAAGACGGTGCCGGAGGCGGTGCCGTCGCTCTTCCACAATTCCACGCCTTCGAGGGTGGTACCTCTGGCGCTGAAGAACAGCGTCCCCTCGACATTCGTGAGCGAGCTGGGATTGCTGCCGTACGCGCCAGCCCGGATGTTGGCGACCATGACGGTGCCGGAGGTGGTGCCATCGCTCTTCCACAGTTCCGTGCCATCGACGGCCGCGCCGTTCGCACTGAAGAACAGCGTCCCCGCGACGTCCGTTAGAGAGCGAGGATAACCGCTGGACGAGCCGGGGAGGATGTCGGCGACCAAGACGGTGCCGGCGGCGGTGCCGTCGCTCTTCCACAATTCCACGCCTTCGAGGGTGGTACCTCTGGCGCTGAAGAACAGCGTCCCCGCGACATTCGTGAGCGAGCGAGGAAAACCGCCGTTGGCGCCGGGAAGGACGTCGGCGACCAAGATGGTGCCGGAGGCGGTGCCGTCGCTCTTCCAGAGTTCCGTGCCGCCGATCCCGTCGTTGGCGCTGAAGAACAGCGTCCCATCGACGTTCGTCAGATAGTCTGGAAAACTGTCGGCCTCGCCTGGGAAGATGTCCGCGACCAAGGCGGTGCCGGAGGCGGTTCCGTCGCTCTTCCACAGTTCAAAGCCGCCGGTCCCGTCGTTGGCGCTGAAGAACAGCACTCCGCCAACTTCGACCGACCTATCGATATCGGCGAACGGCGCGATGAACTCAGGCGTCAATGCGGGAACTGCACGTTCTTCCAACGGTTCCATCCGGAGCGTTGTCCTCATTAGTGCATCATATTCAGATTGAAGAGCGGGCAGGGGGGATGGTGTAGCTGAGGAAGACGAGGGCATTGGTTTCATCACAATCCAGCAAGGGTATTTGTGAGTATCGATAACATCTTACAAAAGATCACTAATGAAGTTGGGGGGATTGGCAAGAGTTCCCTTCTGGGAAAGCAGACGAAAAAAGACCGCCTTTGCGCGACCGGTACAGGTGATGAAATCGTCGCCTGTTTTGGGCGGGTCGGAGTTGCTTCAGGCGACGCACCGCCGCGCGCGGCCGTGGTGCCCGGGATGGCTTGTTCCTGTTGTGGTGCAGGCGTCCCACCTGCTTCCGGAAGAAGAGCAGCCGAGACGGCTGCACCACAAGGGAGCATCCGGCCAGGCGCATTGTCCAATTGTGGTGCCGGCGTCCCGCCTGCTTCCGGAAGAAGAGCAGCCGAGACGGCTGCACCACAATCGTGTTGCGGCCGGAGTCGGCGGGACTGGGGCTGGGCCTCGGCGGGCCAAGCGAATTTCGCCGCGCCGGGGCGAAGCGACGTGCCGGCGGGGAACGGTTCCATAAATCGACGGGATGACAATTGGAATCGGAAGGCGGCCGGCCTACCGTCTCTTGAAGGCAGGGCGGGGAACGCTGCGCCGACGCCGCCCGTAGGACGCCGCCCGTAGGAGACCCCCGGCGAATGGACGAGCAGACCAATGAAGCGGCGGACGCCGAAGCCGCGGCGGCCGCCGCGCTGAGCGAACCGCCGCCCGACGGCGACGCCGCCGAACGCGATTTGGCCGCGGTCGAACGGCTCAACGAAGCCTACCGGGCGATTCGGCAGGAAGCCGGTAAAGTGATCGTCGGCCAGGAAGACGTCCTCGAACAGTTGCTCATCGGCATCTTCGCCCGCGGCCACTGCCTTTTGGTGGGCGTGCCGGGGCTGGCGAAGACGCTCATGATCCACACCGTCGCCGACGCGCTGACGTTGTCGTTCTCGCGCATCCAGTTCACCCCCGACCTGATGCCCGCCGACATCACCGGCACCGAAGTCATCGTCGAAAACCGCAGCACCGGCCACAAGGAATTCCAGTTCCTGAAGGGGCCGATCTTCGCCAACTTGGTGCTGGCCGACGAAATCAACCGCACCCCGCCGAAGACGCAGGCCGCCCTCTTGGAAGCGATGCAGGAGCGGCAGGTGACCGTCGGCGGGCACCGGCATCGACTGTCGCCCCCCTTCTTCGTGTTGGCGACCCAGAACCCGATTGAGCAGGAAGGCACCTACCCCCTCCCCGAAGCGCAGCTCGACCGGTTCATGTTCATGGTGCAGGTCGACTACCCCAGCGAAGAAGAAGAGTTTCAGATCGTCCGGCGGACGACCGCCGACTACACGCCGACAATCGACAAAGTGCTCGACGCCGAGCAAGTGGTCGAACTGCAGCAGATCGTCCGCCGGGTTCCGGCCGCCGACCACGTCATCCGCTATGCGATGAAATTGGTGCGACTGACTCGGCTGCGACAGAAGGAAACCCCCGACTTCATCGCGAAGTATCTTAGCTGGGGGGCC
>JBOFFD010000998.1:0-5018 GCA_051648425.1 Planctomycetia bacterium | reverse complement strand
CGCAAGAAATGGGCCTGGATGCCACGGACCTCTGTTCACCCTTTTGTTCGCATCAGGGTATTCAGGGTCCAAGCCCGTTTCAAGGGCCGTCGCGGAATCGTGCTCCGTCGCGCCGGCCGGCAGGTGAAAGTACCCTACCTGACCGAAGAAAGAATAGTGTTCGTTCGTATAGATCCCTAGTTCTTTCCCATAGGCAGCGACCGCGCCGCCCGCTATATCACCGGCGACGCCGACTGTTTCGCCGTTCGTCCGCCCGCGACCGTTTCGACCGCTTCCAGGAATTCGACCGCATGAGCACGAGCTACACCGCCGCCGACATCGACGTTCTGGAAGGGCTGGAACCGGTCCGCAAACGCCCCGCCATGTACATCGGCGGCGTCGACGCCCGCGGCCTGCACCATCTCCTGTGGGAGATCGTCGACAACTCCATCGACGAATACATCAACGGCCACGCCACCAGTCTGCACGTCACGCTGCACAAAGACGGCCGGTCGCTCACCGTCGCCGACAACGGTCGGGGCATTCCCGTCGACCCCCACCCCAAACTGAAGAAGTCGGCGCTGGAGGTGATCCTGACCACGCTGCACGCCGGCGGCAAGTTTTCCGGGAAGAACTACGTCCACTCCGGCGGCTTGCACGGCGTCGGCGCCTCGGTCGTCAACGCCTTGTCGAAGGAACTCGTCGCCACCGTCAAACGCGACGGCAAAGAGTACCGCCAAACCTTCGCCCGCGGCGTGCCGACTTCAAAGTTGCAGGAACTTGGCGCCGGCCGAGGCCGCGGCACCACGATCTATTTCGTCCCCGACGAAAAGATCTTTCCGCGGGTGCAGTATTCGCCCGAAACGATTAAGTCGCAGCTCGAAGACGTTTCTTACATTCATCGGGCGCTTAAGATCATCTTCCGCGACGAAACCCGCGATGAAACCCACGAACTTTCCAACCCCGGCGGACTGCCCGACTTTCTGAAGCGCCTGGCCGCCGAGGGGAACAAGAAGCCGATCGTCGAGCAAGACTTTTGGTGCGGCCGCGACCTTCCCGACCGCATGGAGGCGGCGCTGCAATGGACAGAGGCGACCGATGAACAGGTGCGGTCTTACGTCAACGGCATTCGCACGTCGGCCGGCGGCACCCACGAGGCCGGCCTGCGGAACGCCGTCAACAAGGCGGTGCGCGCCTATCTCGACACGCATAAGATTCCGCTTAAAGGCGTGACCGTCACCACCGACGACATCCGCGAAGGGCTGGTCGCGGTGCTCAGCGTGTTCGTCGGCGAGCCGCAGTTCCAGGGTCAGACCAAGGAAAAACTGAACAACCCGGAAACGACCGCCGCCGTCGAAGGTCTTATTCGGCCGGCGCTGGAAAACTGGCTGAACAACAATCCGTCCATCGCCGACCGGGTGGTGGGGCGCATCGTACTGGCGGCGCGCGCCCGCGAAGCCTCGCGCGAAGCGATCAAGGAAGTCAAACGGAAAAGCTTCACCAGCCGGCGACTGAATCTGCCGGGCAAACTCGCCGACTGCACCAGTTCGACGAAGCCGGAAGAATCGGAGTTGTTCATCGTCGAAGGCGACTCGGCCGGCGGCTCGGCCAAACAGGGGCGGAACGCCAAGTTCCAGGCGGTGCTGCCGTTGCGCGGCAAGGTGCTGAACAGCGAAGGACTAAGCCACGCGAAGGCGCTGCAACACGCGGAACTGAACGACGTGGTGCAGGCGCTGGGGGCGGGGGTGGGCGGCGATTTCCGCGTCGACGGCCTGCGCTACGGCAAGATCATTCTGCTCATGGACGCCGACTACGACGGCCACCACATCACCACGCTGCTTCTCACCTTCTTCTACCGTCACATGCCGGAACTGATCCGCCGCGGCCACTTATACATCGCCAAGCCGCCGCTGTATAAGATCAAGGTCGGCAAAGATGAAAACTATTGGGCGCACGACGACGTGCACAAAGAGGAAATCCTGTCGAAACTGAAGGCCAACGCGAAGCCGGAAATCACCCGCTTCAAGGGGCTGGGCGAAATGCCCGCCCGGACGTTGGCTGAAACGACGCTCGACGTCAAGGCCCGCACGCTGTTACAGGTGCGGATCGACTCCGAACTCGACGCCGACCGCGCCTTCGTGACGCTCTTGGGCAAAGACCCGGCGCTGCGCTACCAGTTCATCATGGACTCGGCCCGCCTGGCCGACGACGTCGACATTTAAAGAAGCGCCGGCGGCTGGCTGGCACCTGCCGCGGGTAGCTGCGGCCGGGACGGTTCGGCAGTTTCCGCTGCGCCGCCCAGCGCAGCACCCGGTCGACGTGCTCTCGCCACTTCTCCGCGGTCCGCTCCCGCGGCGAGAACAGCGTGATCGTCACCAGCGACCAGACGCCCGTGTAGCTGATCCGCTTCGGCGGCGCCGCCGCCAGCCGCCGCACCTCGACCACCAGGTTGTACGCCAACGCGCCCATCGCCACTTCCTTCAACACCATCTCCACCGACCGGCCGCGCAGCGCGTCGACGCCGAGCGTCCTCTTCCACAAGCGCAGGTCGGTTTCCACTTCCCAACGCCGGCCGCGTCGGCCGGCAGGTCGGGGTGCGTTCGGCGGTCGTCCCGCGTCGGCGTCCAGGCGAATTTCAGCGGCCCGCGCCGAGCGGCTCGGCCTTTTTCCGCAACGATTGGAAGCGGGCGGCGGTGAGCCGGGTGACGACCTCATGCCCGGCCTGGACGGCGCAACGGACGAAGCCGAAGATGCCGAAGTTGCGGTCGGCCATGAGGAGCGAGCGCGGCGGCAGGCGGATCGCCAACGCGACCTCGCCGTCGGCAGCGTCGCCGTACATCGCCCCGACCTCCGGCCGGAGCATCAGGCCGGTCTCGAGTTCGCAGGCCAGGACCAGATGGCTGATCGGCCAGATGCCCTCGCCGTGCTGATTCGAGGCCGGCGGCCAGCGGCGACGCAGTTCATCGCGCGAGGCCAGGGCGAGCGTGGAGCCGTCGATCAGGAAGGTGCGGCGTTCGGCCGGCTTGTTGACGGGTTGATCGGCGGCCGACGCGGCGGCCAGGGTGGTGAAGACGTGGTCGGCCGACTTCTCGGCGACGGCCGTCTGCAGCCGCGACCGGGCCCGGCTGTAGGCGGCGGTGTTGGCCGAGAGTTTGTCTTCCCGCACCCGCTTGTTGGTGGAGACGGTGCCGGCGTCGTCGAGGAACCAGGCGACGGCGTCTCAAAGCGATCCCACCGGGTGGAGCCGTTGATAGACCAACAGTCAGACAACGACCGCGGCTTAGTAGACGGCGTTTTGGCGGGCGGGCTGCCATTCTTGCAGGAGTCGGGAGTCGAGAAGCCGGTGGAGCAATTCGAGGGCGGAAGCCAGTTCGGCGGCCCCGGGGTCGTCCGGTTCCGAAGGCGCCATGCGAAGACTCCTTAGACGAAGTCTCCGCCAAAGGCGCGAATGCCATGCCGAAACGACGCGGCCCACCGGAGAATGTAAAGCAAGCGCCATTGGGCGAGACGCCCGCACCACAACTTTGAATACAAGCGAACAAGAAGACTTCGCCTACTTCCAGTGGCACACCCGTGGAAATGGAGAGGATCGACGTGAAACTGCGATGGGCGGAATGGATCGCGGCGGCGCTGTTCGCGTCGACGTCGGCTTGGGTTTCGTCGGCGGCCGCGGAAGTCGTCACGCCGGAGCAGTTCGGCGCGGCGGGCGACGGCGTCTCCGACGATACGACCGCGTTTCAGCGGGCGGCCGCGAAACTGACCGAAGCGAAGGGCGACCGGCGATCCCTTCCAACTCGGGCGTCGTTGCCGGTCGCGGCGCGGCTGCATACCGTACCGGGAGGTCGGCCGATCGGCCTGTTTTTCGCGGGGGAGACGATCGCCATGCCGCACCGGATTCGCGCCGCCGTCCTGGCGGCCCTCGTCGTCACGGCGTCGTCGGCCGCCGCTTCGTCGGCCGCCGCCGGCGAGTTCAATCCCGTGCTCAGCGTCGGCGACCCCGCCCCGGCATGGGTCGATCTGCCCGGCGTCGACGGTAAGAAGCATTCGCTGGCCGATCTGAAGAACCCCGTCGTCGTCTTAGTCTTCACCTGCAACAGTTGCCCGGTGGCGGTCGACTACGACGACCGCGTGATCGCGCTCGCCCAGCGCTTCGCCGGCGCCGACGGCGTGGTTTCCGACGACGAGCCGATCCTGGTGGCGGTGAACGTGAACACCATCCCCGAAGACGCCCTGCCGGCGATGATCGAAAAGGCGAAGACCAAAAACTTTCCGTTCGTCTACATGTACGACGAGTCTCAGAAGATCGGCAAAGCCTACGGCGCCACCTTCACGCCGGAGTTCTTCGTCTTGGGCCGCGATCGGAAGATCGCGTACCTCGGCGGGATGGACGACGACAGCGACCCCGCGAAAGTGACCCGTCGGCCGTTGGACGACGCTCTGGCCGCGCTCGCCAAGGGCGAGAAACCGGCGGTGGGCGAGACCGTCGGCCGCGGCTGCCTGGTGCGCTACAACCGCCCGAAAAGGACGAAGAAGACGTGAACGACGAGTATCTGTGTGTGACGTTGACGGCCCGGCCGAGTGAAACCGACGGCGAGTTCGCCGACCGTCTGATGAAATTCTGGACGCACGTCCTGCGCAATTACGAATCCGAGTTCGAGAAACTGTACGCCGAGACGACGAAGTTCGAGAAGACCGACGACGGCCGATGGTCGCGGCAGTACCTGGCGGAAGATTCCGTAGCGCCGTTCTTAGAGCGCGAACTGGCCGCCGCCGGCATCGCCCACGACCCGATCGACGCCGACGACCGCTACTCGAAATACGAAGCCGTGCCGCCGGAATGGATGCAGATCGACCACTAAGTGTTTATTACGTCGGCAAATAACTTCATCAGAAAGATGCCGTCAGCCTGTCAGCGGTGTCATGTGTACTGCACCTCCGGATGGTCGAAGTACGCGGCGACCTTCGCCGGAAGCCCGCGGAGGGCTTCCATGAATTCCTCCACCTTCCCGCACAGCGCCTTCAACGTCGTCGGGTAGCCG
>JBOFFD010000997.1:0-3388 GCA_051648425.1 Planctomycetia bacterium | reverse complement strand
GCGCCGTCGTCGAGAAACCGCCGCCGGTAGCAAAGCGTAAGGATCGTTCCATGAAATCGACGATGTCGGTCACCCAACAGAAAGAGGTCTTCAAGGCGCTCGTCGAATTGCAGGACCACGGGAAGACCGTCAAGGAATCGCGGGCGCAAATTGCGGCTGACCATGCTCTTACGGTGAAGCAGGTCGAGGCGATCGAGGCGGCCGGCTTGGAACACGGCTGGCCCCCGCTCGACTGATCCGCCGGCCCTCGCCCGGTTCTAAGTCTTTCCCCTAAAGAATTTTAGCTCCAAAAACATGGCCGAAGCCGTGTTTCGCCGACCGGCAAGCCCCTTCCCTTAACGGCGCGGAAACCCCAACTTCACCGTCGATGGGCGGTTGCGCCGTCGCCAACCCCGTCCGACCCTCCAACCACCATCAATTCCACCGCCTGACCCGTATAATCCACCACGGCCCCCAACGGCCTCGTCGACCAATTTACGACCTTGCACTTCCCTTTCTCCCCGAAGGGCGTCGGCTTGTTCGGCTGGACGGTCGTCGATTCACGGAATCGCAAGGAAGGAGCTCTCCACCGATGCCGGCATCGTCGCAGCCGTCGAATCCCACCCTTCGGACTCTCTTTCGCTGCCTGCGAAGCGTCGCGCCCCGGCATCCCTATTTCTTCGACGATCCGCCGCCTCGCTGCGTTGTGGTCAACGGCGTCCGCGTCCCAATCGTCCGCTTGGAAGACCATAAGGTCGACCTCTACTTCCAACGGCTGTACGATCTGTCGAACCGTCTGCATTTCGGCGGTCGGCTCGCCGACTGCGACCTCGTCTGGAACCGCCGCTTCCGCAACCTGGGCGGCCGCATCGACTGCGGCCGTCGGGTGATCGAACTGTCGGCCGCCCATTTCGAGGCGTGCGGCGTGGCGGCGTTGGGCGTCGTGCTGATCCACGAACAGATCCATCTCAGTCTTTTCCTGGAAAAGAAGCCGTTCGGCCACACCAGCGAATTCAAACGACTGGCGACCGCGCTGGGCCAGCCGGAGATTCGCCATCGCATGCCGCTGCCGCGCCGACTAGCGCGCCGCCGGCCGATCCTTCCGGCCGACGCGCCGCCGGCGGCGTACACGCTCGTTTGACCGACGCCGCGATCCGTCGACGACGGGTTTGCCGACGGAGTTCTTCGTTCGCCGCCGCTTTCCTCCGCGGCGCGTCCTTGTCCTTGTCCGACGCCGTCAGACGAACGCAAGACGCGCCGCTGAGGTAATCGGCGGCGAACAATACGCCCCAACGACTTCCGAAAGTTCACCCGACGCCGGGTTTGGCTTTTCGCGGTCGCGACCGATCGGTAGAATAAAGCGGTTCGGAAGTCGTCCCGCCATCGTCGATGGAGCAGACGGCGTTTCGGCCGGAACTCCTCGTTCGCCGCGCCGCCCGCGTCACCGCGCGACGGCACCCGCGGAAACGGCGCCGCGAAGGAACCACACCCGCCATGCCGTTCCTCCACCCGTCGAGCCGTCGCCGCCGCACCCCGACCGCGAATCTGAAACCGCTTTCGCTCGCCACGCTGCTCACCGCCGGGCTTCTGGCCGCCGCCTTCCCGGCGACGGCCCAGCCTCCCGTGCCGCCGGCGCCCCCCGAACCGGAGGAACCACCGTCGGTGTTCCTGAACGTCAGTTCCGACGCCCGCAATCGGCTGCGCGGCGTCGAGGCGTTTCTGCGGCAGAACGAGTGGGGCGAAGCGGTCGCGGTGCTGCAACAGCTCATCGAAACCAACGCCGACCGCGACCGCGTGATTCCGGTGGGGTCGAAAGCGCCGACGACCTACGTCAACGTGCGGGTCTACTGCCACGCGATGGTCGCCGCCCTGCCGCCGGAAGCGTTGAAGCTGTACCGCGACCAAGTGGACGGGCAGGCCGAGGATCTGTGGAAGCGGTACGAAGCGGGAGGCGACGCCGCCCTGTTGGAACGGATCGCCGACGAGTTCTTCAGCAGCAGCCGGGGCGACGACGCCTGCGACGCGCTGGGCGACCGGGCGTTCGTGGTCGGTCGGTTGGCCGAGGCGTCGAGTTGGTGGAAGCGGCTGGCGCCGACGGACGACGACGCGCCGTTGGACGACGCGGGCAAGCCGGCCGCGAATGAGGCCGCCGACGCCGACAAGCCGATGGCGCCGTCGGCCGGTTGGACGGAAATCCGCCTACGGCACCCCGACCCGTCGATCGACGTCGCGCGGACCGCCGCCAAGCGGCTCATCGCCGACATCATGCAGGGCGACCGCCGCGACGCCGAGCGCGGGCTGGCGGCGCTGAAACGCCGTTGGCCGGACGCCCGCGGCGACCTAGCCGGCCGCGACGACCTGTACTGGCGCACCGTCGGCGAGATCGGCCGCGACGAAAAGAACTTCCCCCCGCCCGAGGCGTCGCCCGACTGGACCACGTTCGGCGGCGACCCGCGGCGCGGCAAGACCGCCGCCAAGCCGATCGACGTCGGCGACCTGCAATGGAGTTGGGACGTCGGCGAGAAACAGAACTGGAACGCCAACGACCTCACCGACCGCGGCGACGCGCCGGCCGCCAGTGGCTTTCTGGGCCTGCATCCGGTCGTCGTCGGCTCGATGGTCTATCTTCCCACCGCCGAAAAACTCTGGACGTTCAACCTCGACGACGGCAAGGCCACCACCTGGGACGGCTTCGCCGCCGACGGCGGCGCCCGCAACGGCTACCACACCGCCACCGTCGCCGGCGACCTGCTGTTCGTCCGCACTGGCGGCGGCGGTTCGACCGGCGGCATGATGCGCCAACGCTTCGCCCTCAACAACCCGCGCATGAACAACACCAGCAAACTCTATTGCTTCAACCATCGTGAACAGAAGTCGTTGTGGACCGTCACCAGCTCGGCCGTCGGCGAGCCGTCCCTCGCTTTCGAGGGCGCCCCGCTCGCTTCGGGCGATTCCGTCTACGTCGCCATGACCCGCAACGAGGCGATGTCGGAAACGTCGGTCGCCTGCTTCAACATCGAGACCGGCGAGCTGCGCTGGCGGACCCTGGTGTGCGAGTCGGCCGATAGCCAGAACGTCGACGGCGGCGGCCCGACCCACAACCTGCTCACCCTGGCCGACGACACCGTCTACTACAACACCAACCTGGGGGCGGTCGCCGCGCTGTCGGCCCGCACCGGCCGCACTCGCTGGGTGTCGACCTATCCGCGGCGGCGCGGCCTTTCGA
The DNA here is from genome assembly GCA_051648425.1 of Planctomycetia bacterium. Classification (GTDB taxonomy): domain Bacteria; phylum Planctomycetota; class Planctomycetia; order Kolteriales; family Kolteriaceae; genus JBOFFD01. Next base: position 183 of record JBOFFD010000997.1, on the reverse strand, counting down.
TGGCGGCCGCCTACGGCGCCCCGCTGTCGCCCGACCTCAACCCGTGCGTCCATCACATGGGAAAGATCTTCGTCGCGGCGGCCGACACTTCCAAGATCCAGTGCTTCGACGCCGAGACCGGCCGCAAACGCTGGGAGGCCCATCCGCCGGTGTCGCACCTCTTGGGCGTCGCGCAGGGCAGTC
>JBOFFD010000996.1:0-1882 GCA_051648425.1 Planctomycetia bacterium | reverse complement strand
CCACGTGCTTGAAGAGCGGTCCCTTTTTGAAGGTGAACTCGCCGGTGGTGTTGTTGTAGACGCTGGAGCCGATGATGTCGCTGGGGAGCAGGTCGGGGGTGAACTGGATGCGGCTGAAGTCGCAGTCGATGCTGCGGGCAAGTGCGCGGGCCAGCAGCGTCTTGCCGACGCCCGGCACGTCTTCAACCAGCAAATGGCCTTGGCCCAAGAGGGCGACCATGGCGCTGTCGACGGTGGCGGGCTTGCCCAAAAGCATGGCGCCGATCGCCGTCCGTAGTTTTTGAATCAGGTCGGGGACGGCGATTTCCAACGACGACATCAAATACCACTGCGCAACGAGGGCTGAGTTGACGAGACCGACGGTCGGCGCGACGCGGTGAGGCGGCGCGGGCGTCGGTCGACGATGGACGGCCTCGGCGGACGCCGCGATCTTGCGGAGCGTCGACTTTCGCCTCCGAAAACTAACTTACGAACAAGCCGGCCGTCGTCCAGGACGATCGATGATCGTAGAAACCGGCAAGAGAAGTCTTACTGATTTTAGCGATTCCCCTGGACGGCGCGCTCGCATTTTCCCACCTTTGGTTCGTAGAACGAAACGGGCGGTGGAGGAATTCGCCGCCCAAGTGTTACGGGACGAAACGCACCAGCGAGGAACGACGTGGAATCTGCAACGCCAGCCATCGAGGCCGAAGGCCTTGGCAAGATTTACGGTTCGTTTGCCGCCATCCGAGACGTCAGCTTCCGCATCCCGCAGGGTCAGGTGGTCGCGTTCCTCGGGCCGAACGGCGCCGGCAAGTCGACCACCATGAAGATCCTCACCGGGTACATGGCGCCGACCACCGGCCGCGCCCGCATCATGGGGAAGGACGTCGCCCACGAGCGAGTGGAGGTCGCCCGCCAGGTAGGCTACCTGCCGGAAAACGGCCCGCTGTACGTCGACATGACCCCGCGCACCTTGCTGCAGTTCCTGGGCGAAGCCCGCGGTCTGTCGGGCGACCACCTACGGGAACGGGTCGAAGCGGTCGTCAAGCAATGTTCGCTGGAAACGGTCATCGGCAAGCCGATCGGCAAGCTGTCGAAAGGCTACCGTCAACGCATCGGCATGGCCCAGGTGCTGCTGCATGAACCAGACGTCCTCATCATGGACGAACCGACCAGCGGCCTCGACCCCAACCAGATCCGAGAAGTCCGAACGTTGCTTCGCCGGCTTGGTGAATCGAAGACGATTCTGCTGTCGACCCACATTCTTCAGGAAGTGCACGCGGTCGCGCAGCGGGTGATTTTCATTCACGAAGGCCGCATTGTGTTCGACGGTCCGACCAGCGAGTTCGACAAGGGCCACGACATGGAAAAGATGTTCGGGTCGTTGACGGCGGCCGAGCCGGCCGTGGTTTAAGCCGAACCGCGGGCGCGGCCGACCGCGCCCTTTTCCCCGCCGACCAACGAGGCGGCGGGGCCGCGTCGGCCGCCGGTGGATCCCGGCCGACGGCCCCCCGCTCTGAACCGTACATCTTAGGAGTTTCCGCGGTATGAGTTCCGTCAGCGTCGTCGCCGCCGTCTTCAAGCGAAATTTCAAAAGCTACTTTTCCAACCCCATCGGCTATCTGTTCATCACGGCGTTCATCTGGGCCAGCGCGTACTTCGCGTTCTGGCACGAAAACGCCTTCTTCGCGAACAACCTCGCCGACCTCGACCAATTGAACCAATACTTCCCGTACCTGTTGCTCTTCTTCGTGCCGGCCGTCACCATGACGACCTGGGCCGAGGAACGCCGCAGCGGCACCGAGGAACTGCTGCTGACCCTCCCCGCCAGCGACTTCGACGTCGTGCTGGGCAAGTACCTCGCCTGCCTCGCCATCTACACCGTCGCGCTGGCGTTCGC
>JBOFFD010000995.1:0-3917 GCA_051648425.1 Planctomycetia bacterium | reverse complement strand
AGATCGCCCTCATGAAGCTGATCGCCGACGGCCGCATCCACCCCACCCGCATCGAGGAAGTCGTCGCCGAGACGAAAGAAGAGTTCGACGCGCACATCATCGAACTGGGGACGAAGGCCGCCCAGGAAGCGAACGTCGGTCACTTGCACGAGCGTTTGATCCAACTTCTGGGCAAGCTGAAGTTCCGCACCAGCTACAGTCAGAACGTGCTGTACCACTCGATCGAAGTGGCGATCTTGTGCGGACTGCTGGCGGATGAACTCGGTCTGGACCCCGCGCTGGCCCGTCGCTGCGGCCTGCTGCACGACGTCGGCAAGGCGGCCGACCAAGAGATGGAAGGCGGCCACCCCGCCATCGGCGCCGACATCGCCCGCAAGTGCGGCGAGAACGATATCGTCCTGCACGCCATCGCCGGCCACCACGACGACATCCGCATCGACCGCATCTACACCGTGCTGGTCAACGCCGCCGACGCCATCAGCGCCTCGCGGCCCGGCGCCCGCCGCGAAACCCTTGAGAAATACGTCAAGCGCCTGGAAGAACTCGAAGCGGTCGCCTGTGAATTCCCCGGCGTCGAATCGGCCTACGCCATCCAGGCCGGCCGCGAGGTCCGCGTCATCGCCGACAGCATTCAGACCACCGACAAGCAGGCCGCCAAGGTCTGCCGCGACATCGCCAAGGCGATCGAAGAACGCTTGAACTACCCTGGTGAAATCAAGGTCACCGTGGTCCGCGAAACCCGTTCCGTCGAGTACGCGCGGTGAACATCCTTCTTCTGGGCGACGTGGTCGGCAAGCCGGGGCGCGCCGCCGTCGCCGCCGGCGTGCCGTTGCTGCGCGCCGCCTACGACGTCGATCTGGTCGTCGCCAACGCCGAGAACTCGGCGGGCGGCAGCGGCGTTTCCATCGCCTGCTACAAACAGCTCGTCGCGGCCGGCGTCGACGCCTTCACGATGGGCGACCACGTCTACCGCAACCGCGATATCTACGCGCTGTTCAACCAAGGCGCCCCCATCTGCAAGCCGGCGAACTATCCGCCCGAAGCGCCGGGGCCGGATTTCGTCGTCGCGACCGCCCGCAACGGCGTGAAGACGGCGGTCGTCAGCGTTCTCGGCCGGGTGTTCATGAAGCCGGTCGACTGCCCCTTCAAAGCGGTCGACCGCGTGCTGGCCGCCCTGCCCGCCGACGTCCGCGTCGTCGTGGTCGACGTCCACGCCGAGGCCACCAGCGACAAGCAGCTCATGCTGCACCATCTTCGCGGCCGAGTCGCCGCCGTCGTCGGCACCCACACCCACGTTCCCACCGCCGACGCCGCCGTCCATCCGCCCGGCACCGCCTACATCACCGACCTAGGTATGACCGGCCCCTACGACGGCATCATCGGCCGTCGAGTCGACCGCGTCCTGCCGGCCACCCTCGACTTCAAGCCGACCAGCTTCGACGTCGCTTCAGGCGACCCGCGCGTCAGCGGCCTCATGGTCACGGTCGACCCGGCGACCGGTCGGGCGCTGGCCGCCCGCCCGATCCATCTCGGGGAAGCCGAACTCGCCGAGCTGGCCGCCCGCCGCGCCGCCCGGCCGGCCGTCCTCGAAGGAGCCGCGCCGCACGCATGACGCTCTTCGACGCTCTCGACGACCCGGCCGACGAGCTCGCGCCGCCGGCCAAGAAGTCCCGCCGTCGCAAACCGCCGGCCGTCGACCCGCCGCCGGTCGACGTCTCGCCGGCCGCGCCACCTCCGGAGTTGCCGGCGTGGGCGACGGTCGAGGCGCCGCCTGCCACCCCTATGACACCTGAACCGGTTTCGGCCCCCGATGAACCGGTCGTCTGGTCGGTGCTGCAACTGACCAAGGCGGCCGACCGGTTGTTGAAGGATGGACTGCCGCCGTTGTGGATCGAGGGGGAACTCTCGAACGTCAAGCGGGCGGCGTCGGGCCATTGGTACTTCACGCTGAAGGACGATGCGGCCGCCGTCGGCGCCGTCATGTGGCGGGCCGCCGCCGCCCACGTGCCGTTCGCGCCGGAAGACGGTTTACACGTTCGCGCGTTCGGCCAAGTCGAACTTTACTCCGCCCGCGGCCAGTTCCAGTTCATCGTCCGCAAGATGACGCCGCAGGGCCTGGGACCGTTGGAACTCGCCTTTCGGCAGCTCCACGATCGGCTGCGGGCCGAGGGTCTGTTCGACCCCGACCGCAAGCGCCCGCTGCCGAAATTCCCGCGACGGATCGCGCTGGTCACCAGTCCGTCGGGGGCGGCCGTGCGTGACTTTCTGGAGGTGGCGGGCCGGCGCTGGCCGGCCGGCGAAATCCTTCTCGTCCCGTCGGCCGTCCAGGGCGACCGCGCCCCCGCCGAACTTCGCCGCGCCTTGCGGAAGGCGCAGTCGCTCGACGTCGATCTGATCGTCCTCGTGCGCGGCGGCGGCAGCCTGGAAGACCTGTGGGCGTTCAACGACGAGGCGTTGGCCCGCGCGATCGCCGACTGTCCACTCCCGGTCGCGACGGGGGTCGGCCACGAGGTCGACGTCACCATCGCCGACTTGGTCGCCGACCTGCGGGCGCTCACTCCCAGCGAGGCCGCCGAGCGCGTGTTCCCCGACCGCGCCGTCGTCGGCCGCCGGCTCGACGACGCCCGCGCTCGGTTGCACGGCGCCGTCCGCGACCAATTGGCCGACGCCGCCCGCCGGCTTGACCGGCTCTCTGACGCCCGATCACTGCGACGCCCGCTCGAACCGCTCGCCGAGGCCGCCCAACGGGTGGACGAAATCGAACACCGGCTGCGCCGCGCGACCACCGACGCCGCCGCGCGTCGCGCCGCCGCCCTGCAACTGGCGGCCGGCCGGCTCGACGCCCTCAGCCCGCTGCGCGTGCTGGCCCGCGGCTACGCCGCCGTTTCCCTGGAAACGCCCGCCGGCCCGCGACCGGTGCGCGGTGCCGCCGACGTCGCCCCCGGCGACCGCCTGAACCTGCGGTTGGCCGACGGCGTCCTCCGCGCCGTCGTCGACGACTTTCTTCCTAACCCCGCGCCGTCGGAGAGTCCATGACCACCGAACCAACCCCGTCCGAACCGATGGCGTCCCAGCCGACGGCGTCCGAGCCGCCCGTCTCTTTTGAAACGGCCCTCGCCGAACTGCAAACGCTGGTGGCCGACCTGGAACGGGGCGACGCCCCCCTGGAAGACGGCCTGCGCGCCTTCGAGCGGGGTGTGACGCTGATCCGCCGTTGCCGCGGCCTCTTGGAAGCCGCCGAGGAGCGGGTGAAAATCCTGGTCGACCTCGACGACGCCGGCCGCGCCACCTTCGCCCCCTTCGAGCACAAAGCGAGCCACGACGCCGACTGATTCCCACGCCGCTGCTGCATTTGTTTGTGGAGCAGCCGTCCCGGCTGCTCCTCCACAGGATGCAGCCGGGACGGCTGCACCACAACTGGAACGAATCCCCCGTTTGTTGTTGTGGTGCCGGCGTCCCGCCGGCTTCCGGCCGCTATGCAGCTTTCAGTCATCCTCTTCTCAGCCGGCCTACGGAGCAGCCGGGACGGCTGCACCACAACAGGAAGGGCTGCACCATAGCCGGGACGGCTGCACTACAACCACAATGCCTGCACCACAACCGGAAAAAAGGTCGACGGTTGCAATACCTTTACGGGTCGCGCCGAGCAACGTGGCGTTTGAGTTCCTTTTCTCGGCGTGATCTCTTGCCCGTCGCCTCCCATTTCGTTGATTATGTCTAATTCGCTGCCTTGGACGCAAGCAAGCAAGAATGATAGGAATCGATTATAATGAAAACTCTCCCCACGTTGAACTCCGAGCATTCTCCGGTTCTAAAAATGCCGCTTCGGATGGAGCCGTTGGAAGAACGCGCCGTCCCCGCATTGACGGCCGAGTTCATCAAGCCGTTCTCATCCATTGGTCAGCCGGTCGAAGTCG
>JBOFFD010000994.1:0-11462 GCA_051648425.1 Planctomycetia bacterium | reverse complement strand
CCGCCCGCCCCGAAACCCGACGCGTACGAAGCCGGCCAGTCGCTGACGAACAAGGGCGAAGACGACTTCGTCAACGCCTGGAACAAGATGGGCTACGGCTACTTCCCCGGCCCGCAACCGACGACCAGCGCCCGCCTGGCCAACGGCGGCAGCATCCCGTCCTCGGAAGGCTCCCGCCCGATGATCCGCCGCCGCTCGTCGTACTGACCACCTCGAGTTCAGATGGTTTTTCAGTCGTCGAGCAGCAGCGCCGCGAAGTCGATGAACGCTGCGTCGATCGCCGTCGGCAAGAGGTGGCCGTCGGTCGCCGTGCGGACGGTTCGACCGTTCGCCGTCGCCAGCGCCGCCGATAGACCCAAACCGTCGACGGTACGGGAAGCTGTCGTCTTCCCGCCCCCGATCGTGGCCCTGATCTGCCGAACGCTGAACGCCGACGTGCCGCCCCGGGAAGCCGCGTTGATCCGCTGGCCGGCGGCGCCGCTGGTCTGGTCCCAACCGACGAACTGCAACTGCACCCGTCCCGCGCCGACGTAGCGAAAGCGGTCTGCTGCCCGCAGCAACATCGCCCGGATCGGCGAAATAGCCTCCACCCGTTTCCAAGGCCCGTTGCCGATCCTGGTTTCAAACCGTCCGCCGCCGACGATCCGCAGTTGCGTCAGCGCGATTCCACGCCTCGCTCCGGGGTTCGGATCGCTGAACAGCGTCGCCCGCCCGCCGCGGGCGCGGGTCAGCAACTGGTCGATCGTCGCCCCGCGGGCGGTGGCGACGCTTCGCGTGGTCGGCGCGCCGTTGGCCAACACCGGCGCCGCGTTGGCGATGAAGATGGGTTCCTGCTTCGTGGCGGTGGCGCCGCCATTGCGTTCCGTGCTGGTGGCGGTCACGGTCAATGTCACGGCGCCGGGCGAAACGACCGGCAGCGTCAGGCGAAGCCCGCTTACCTGCGCCGCGGTCAAAAACCAACGGCCACCCCCTTGGTCGACGCCCGCCGACAACCGTCCCCCCGCCGGTACGCCTTCGATGAGCACGGTGATGTCTTCGGAATCCTGATCGACGTTGACGATCCCGATGCCGAGCAAGATATCGTCGAACGCCGTGACGCGGAAGCCGACCGGCGACACGACCAACCCCGGCACGCTGGCGGTGGAGTCTAAGACTGTGACGGCCAAACTTCGAGCGAAGCGGATGATTCCCGTGGAGTCGGTCGCCTCGTAGCCCAAAGGAAGAAGACCGACGAAACCGGGATTGGGCGGAACGACTTTCAGTTGCGCTAGATCGCGCGGCGACACCAGAAACGTATCCGGCGACTCCATCGTACCCGGGGTCAGCCTGGCGCCGGCCAAACCAGTGAATCGAACCGTCAAGTTGTCACGGACAATGGCCTCCAAGACATTGGAGGGGATGACGACCGGGATCTCGCCGCCTTGGTTGCCGATATTCGGCGTGACGTTCGGGGGCGGAGCTACGACGACCGAAAAGACGGTGACGATCAAATCCCGCGATTCCACGGTCTCCGCACCGCCGTTGCTTTCAATGACGCGGGCTTCCACTCGCAGCGTGAACGTACCGAAGAACCCGGTGGGCGGCCGAAGTGTAAGACCGGCGAGTTGCGCCGGAGTCAGAACGAAGGCTCCCGGCCCGTCGGCGACGCCCACCGACAATACGGAACCGGCCGGTGCGCCGCTGATGCGAAGAAAAAGCGTCTCACTGCCGTCGGTATCCGTAAGACCGGCCGCGATCTGGAGAGGAAGGGCGGTATCCTGATCGCCGCTCGTCGAAGCGGTGACGGCCAACAAGGGGGTCGAGGCCGAAGTCTCGACGACGGTGACGACCAGCAACTGTTGGACGGAGGCGGTCTGGCCGTTGGAATTTTGCGTCGACGTCGCGGTCACGGTCGCATTAAACGTACCGGCGAACGACGACGGCGGCGTCAGCGTCAAGCCGACCAATTGCGCCGGCGTCAGTAGGAACGCCCCCGGCCCGTCGGGGGTTCCCACCGACGGCGTCGCGCCCGCCGACAGGCCGCTGATGCGGAGGGAAAGCGTCTCACTGCCGTCGGTGTCGGTAAGGTTGGCGGAAATCTGAAGCGGAACGGAGGAGCCTTGGTTGCCGACGGCGGGCGGAACGACCAAGTTCGGCGTCGACGCCGTGATGTCCGCGATGGCGACGGCGACCGACAATGGTTTCTGAACCGTGGCGGTTTGGCCGTTGGAGCTTTCCCTCGAAGTTGCGGCCGCCGTCAAATTCAACGTTCCCGCGTCCGACGAAGTCAGCGTCAGGCCGACCAATTGCAACGACGTCAGTAGGAATGCGCCCGACCCGTCGGCGGTTCCCGCCGACAACGTCGCGCCATCTGGCAGGCCGCTGACTCGAACTGTTATCGTTTCGCTGCCGTCGGTGTCGGTCGGCGTCGCCGTTATGCTGATTGGGATTGTGGCTCCTTGGTCGCCGCTTGCCGGTTGCACGGTGAGCAACGGCGTCGATGCCACTGGATCGACGACGGTGACGGTCAGCGGCTTCGCCGTGGAGGCGGTTTGGCCGTTGAATGATTCTCTTGCGATCGCCGTCACCGTCAGGTTCAGAAGCCCGGCGAACGACGGCGGCGGCGTCACTGTAAGTCCGGTGAGTTGCAGTGGCGTGAGCACGAAGGCGCCCGCTCCGTCCGGCGTGCCGGTGGACAGCGTCGCGCCGGCGGGCAGTCCGCTGATGCGGAGGGTAAGCGCTTCGCTGCCGTCGGCGTCGACCAAGGCTGCAATGATGGAGAGCAGGATGGCGGAGTCTTGATTGCCGCTCGCCGGTTGGACGGTAAGACTCGGCGGCGTGGCGACATGATCTGAAACGGTGACGACCAGTTCTTCCATGATCGTGGCGACGTCGCCGCCGTTCATTTCCGTCGAACGGGCTTCCACGTTAAGTGTGATAGTGCCGGCGAAAACGAACGGTGGTTGAATGGTCAAACCGAAAAGTTGCGCCGGCGTTAGTAAGAAGGCACCGGGTCCATCGGCAGTTCCCGCCGACAACGTGGCGCCCGCCGGCACGTTGCTGATCCGGATCGAGAGGGTTTCGCTGTCGGCGTCCGTCAACGCCGCGAAGACGGTGAGCGGAATGAAAGCGTCTTGTTCACCTTGCGCCGGATAACGGAAAAGAAGCGGTGCCGAAGCGACGGCGTCCACGATCGTGAAATTCAGCAATCGTGACACTTCAGCCGAAACGGCTCCAGTGGAGGATTCCGTCGACCAGGCGAAGATCGTCAACGTCGGCGTGCCGACGAAGTCGGCGGGAAACGTGACCGTCAACCCGCTGAGCTGCGCTTCGGTCAGCATGATGCGACCAAGCGAATCAACCATGCCTGCGGAGAAGACCGTTCCCACCGGCGTCCCTTGGATGCGGACGCTGATTGTTTCACTCGGCTTGGCCGTGTCATTCGATTGAACGGCAATCGACAGTGGAATCGACGTTCCCTGATCGGCAGTCGTTGGTTGAACAACGCTCAACGAAGGAATGGACGCGACGACGTCGGAACTAAAACGCTGTGCAAGGATGTCGATGCCGGATTCGTAAGTGCCGCTTTCCCAAGCAATGACGAAGTCGCCGTCGGCGTCTATCGCCGCTTTCGCGTTACGTTGGACCCCAGTAGTGAAGTCGTTGACCCGAAATTCCCCACCCACCGGCGCTCCGGCTGCGTCGTACTGTTGCGCGGAAATACCGAGTTGGTCGCCGTCTTGAGTTCTTGAATCCCAAGTGACGACGAAATCGCCGCCCGCGTTCATCGCCACTGAAGGAAGTTGTTGAAACCCGGCGACGGCTGTATTGACGCGAAACTCATTCCCTTGCGCTACACCGTTCGCGCTATAGCGCTTTGCGAAGATTCCAATACTCGGATCGTTAAGACCGAACCCAAACCAGGTGACAACGAAATCGCCGTCCGCGTCCATTGCCACCGACGAAGAAGTCTGAGTGTTTGTGGTGAACGTATTAACGCGGAACTCCACCCCCTGCGCTACCCCGCTACTGTTGTAACGCCGTGCGTAGATGCCGGAGAGGCTCCCGTCTTGGCCAGTTAGTCCGGTGCTTGTCCAGGTGACAACGAAGGCGCCGCTTGCGCTCATCGCCACCGACGGAGCCCCTCCGCTGGGGACCACCGTGTCGACCTGAAACTGATTCGCGCGTGGGGCGCCGGCGGCGGTGAAGCGTCGGGCATGGATGTTGTTGTTGCCGCTCGGACCATCCCCATACCATGCCACGATGAAGTCGCCGTCGGCGTCCATCGCCACCGAAGCAAGGAACTGGGGTCCGGTAGTGAAATTGTTGACGAGAATTTCACTGCCTTGAGCTTCGCCCGCGGCGTTGAAACGCTTGGCGTAGACCTCGCTGTTTGACCATACGACGACGAAGTCGCCGTCGGCGTCCATCGCGACCGATGGGAGGCTACCCTGCACTTCGGGCGAGTCGACTCGGAACTCGTTCCCTTGTGGCGCGCCGGAAGCGTTGTAACGTTGCGCAAAGATGCCCTGGTTGTTGAATTGCTGGTCAAGGCGGTTCCAAACGACGACGAAATCGCCGTCGGCATCCATCGCCACTGATGGATTTGCTTGCTGATCGGTTGAGTAGGAGCTGATGCTGAACTCAGGCCCGACGGGGGCGGCGGGAACGGAGCGATCTTCCAGTAGTTCAAGCGTGAATCGGTGCGGCATGGTGGTTACTCGCCGTCGGCGCCCCAAACGAGGGGGAACCGGTCCGTGTAGGCCGCCGTCGGGAGGATGTGACGGGTGGGCGGCGTCTCTCGTCACGACGTTGTTGTACCGCAATGCCGATAGACGTTCAAAAAAATCTCGGTGTCTCGACCGTGCGTCAGCATCGTCCGATTTACTCAAGCCGACGACGGCATCGCCACCGTGTCCGGAAATGGATAATCAAACACGCGTGCACGCACGAAAAGAAGAGAACACAGGCGGCTTCCGGTTCGGCGGGCGTCCCCGTAGAAAAGACCGAATGAATCAGACTGACCCGCAACCATCCATGCGACCGCTGATCGACGAGTTCGACGCCGGTCGGCGGCCGCACGATCGGCGGTCCGGGTGGGCCGGTGGGGGTGTGGAGATCGGTGGGGGGCTTGGTTGGGCGGCGGTCGCGGGGGCGGCGGCGGTAGGTGCCGGGGTTGGGCGGTTGCCGGGGTCGGTCGGCGACGCCATCCTGGCGGCGGGCGTTTGGGTCGTCGTCTTCGGGCCGGCGGCCGTCATGGTTTACTTCTTCCGCGATCCGCCGCGGCGCGTGGCGCCGGGCGTCGGACCGGACGCCGTTCTTTCCCCCGCCGACGGCCGGGTGCTGGCCGTGTTTTCGTTGGCCGCCGAGGGTGCGTCGCCGCTCGACGGGCCGACCGTCGGTGTTCGGATTTTCCTTTCCCTGTTCGACGTCCATCTAACGCGCGCGCCCGCCGCCGGTCGGCTGGTGTCAATGCAGTGGCAGCCGGGGCGCTATTTCAATGCGAGCACCCCGGAGGCGGCCGCGCGAAACGCTCGGCGGACGCTCGTGTTCGTCGACGATCTCGGCCGGCGGTGGGTGGTTCGGCAGATCGCCGGCCTCGTCGCCCGCCGGCTCGTCTGCTGGCTGCGCGAAGGTGAAACGGTGGCGCGCGGCGACCGCGTCGGACTCATCAAGTTCGGCTCGTGCGTCGAAGTTCTATTTCCCGCCGACCGCTTCACGCCGACGGTGCAAGCCGGCGACCGCGTCCGCGGCGGCGAAACCTCCATTGGTCGATGGACCAACGGCGATGACCTTGAAACGGATCACCCGCCGGCGGCCGCGGATCGCCGGGCCGGATTGCTAGACGGATTCTGCTGGCGACGGTGGGCGCCGACGGTCGTCACACTGGGCAACGCAGGCTGTGGATGGACGGCGGTCGTCCTACTCATGGGGGACGCGGCGCATCGCGGCGCGATTGCCGCCGGCTTCATTGCGTTGGGGGCGGTGCTGGACGGCTTCGACGGTCGGTTGGCGCGGCGCCTTGGGACGCAAAGCGAGTTCGGTCGACAGCTCGATTCGCTGGCCGACGCCGTCACGTTCGGCGTGGCGCCGGCGCTGGCGGTGTACGCCGTCGGCCCGACGCCCCTGGCCGCGGCGGCGGCGGGCGTTTACTTGGCGGTGGTGCTGCTGCGGTTGGCCCGTTTCAACGCCGACGGCACGCGCGACCCAGCGGCGTCGGCCGACTTCCGCGGCCTGCCCTGCCCGGCGGCGGCGCTGGTGCTGGCGGCGTGGTTGGCGGCGTTCGACGCCGGCGGCGGTCCGGCCCCGGCCACCCTCGGCGTCCTAGCGGTCCTGTGCGTCCTCATGGCGTCGCCGTTCCGCGTCCGCCGCCTCTTTTAGAAGCCGTTCGGCCCGCTCCGCCCGCAAGAGCGGCGGCGTCTCCAGGCCGTGGGTTTCCAACAACGCGGCGTTGGTCAGCACGTCGCGCGGCGGGCCGTCGGCCCAAAGCCGGCCTTCGTCCAAGATCAGCACGCGGTCGCACAGCTCCACCACCAGATCGAGATCGTGGGTGGCGATCAGTTTCGGCTGCGGCAGGCTCGCCGTCAGTCGCAGGAACTGCCGGCGGGCGCGGGGGTCGAGATTGGCGGTCGGTTCGTCCAAGACGAGCAGTTGCGGTCGACAGGCTAGGACGCCGGCCAAGCCGACGCGCTTCCGCTCGCCGAACGACAGCCGGTGCGGCGGTCGGTCGCCGAGGTCGGGCAGACCGACGGCGGCCAGCGCCGCCAAGGCCGCCGCCCGCGCCGCCGCCGGCGCCGCGCCCTGGTTGAGCGGGCCGAAGGCGACGTCTTCCAACACGGTGGCGCAGAAGAGTTGGTCGTCGGGGTCTTGAAACAAGAGGCCGACCGCCCGTCGGACGGCGGTCAGGTTTTTCGCGCAGACGGGCAGCCCGGCGACCTGGACGCGGGCGTCGGCCGCCGCTGGCAGCCGTTCCGGCAGGATGCCGTCGAGGTGCAGCAGCAGCGTGGTTTTGCCGGCGCCGTTGGGACCGACGAGCGCCACCGTTTCACCGGGGGCGACGGTGAACGAAACGCCGTCGAGGGCGACCCGGCCGTCGGGGTAGCGGTAGGTCACGTCGCAAAGCGACAGCACGGGTTCTGGAGGCGGCGGGCGGGTCAACGCGGGCGTTCCCCAGGGTCGGCGTCGGCCGACCAGCCGCGCGCCAGCATCGCCCGGTGGACCCGTTCGGCGCGGTCGAGCGAGCGCAGGAAGAGCAGGCCGACGAGGTCGGGCAGCAGCTTCCAGCCGGCCGGCCCCAGCCACGCCGACGGTGCGACGCCGCGGGCGGCCCGCGCCCGGTGCAGCCGCGACCATTCGTCTTCCAAGACGTACAGATAGCGGACCGTCAGGCCGACCAGAAGGACGAAGAACCGGGGCGCGCCCAACGCGACGGCGGCCGACCCCAGCGTGGCGGGGGAAGTCGTTTGGACGACCAGATAGACGGCGCCGGCGGCGGTCGCGGCGCGCAGGAAGCGGACGACGGCCTCGCCCGCGGCCGGCCCGCCGAGCCAATGCTCGGCGGAAAACCCATACCGCGAGGCCGGCGCCCCGACGGCCAACAGCAGCAGGAACGGCGTGAGGCGCAGAAAGCGACGGCCGGTGCTTTTCCATGACAGGCCGCTGACAGTGAAGCCGACGGCGACGGCTGTCGCCGCCATCAGCAGCGCCGTGGGGACGGTCGACGAACCGGGCGTTGGATCGGCGGCGGGAGCCACGCCCGCCACGACCGCGACCGCCAGGCCGAGCAGGATCTTCGTTCGCGGCTCCATCCGCCCGATCAGGGCGTCGGTCCCTTGGATCGTCTGATGGATCGCGGCGTGGTCAAGACCCATCGACGGTGGGTCCGGCGGGGACGGCGAGACGCAGCGGCGAGCGGGCGGCGGAACGACCCACCAGGGCGGCGGCCAGGAAGACGGCCAGCACGCCGACGACGCCGGCGGCGGCGGTGGCGGCGGCCGGACTGAACGACTCCATGCCCGGCGCGACATAGTCCGGCAGCGGGGCGGCGACGGCGACGGCCGGTCGGCCGACGGCGTCCACCGATCCCAGTCGTTCGGTCGACCATTCAAGTCCGTCGGGGGCGCTGGAGGCGAACGGCGCGAGGAAGCTGGCGACGAGCGAGGCGACGACCAGTCCGCCGCCGACGATGGTGAAGACGCCGACGCGGCGCGGGTCGGCGGGTCCGCCTTCCAGAAAAAGTTCGGGCCGGCCGCGCAGAAGAAACGCCGTCACAAGCCCGGTGACGACGGCTTCACCCAGGCCGATGAAGAGATGCACCCAAAGTAGAAGCGGCAGGGCGGTTTCAAGGCGGTAGGCGCCGGCGACGGCCAGTTCGAGGGCGCAGTCGGCGGCGGCGGCGGTCACCGCCACCCACGCGGCGATGGTGGCGGCGGCGGCGGTGGCGGCCGGCCCGGGCGCGGCGCCGCCGATTAGGCGGCGGTGGGTGGCGTAGACGAGCCAACCGCCGCCGCCGCCGACCAGGCCCATGTTGACGATGTTGGCGCCCAGCGCGGTCAGGCCGCCGTCTTGAAACAACAAACACTGGACGACTAGGACGGCGGCCATGACGACGATCGCGCCCCACGGCCCGACCAGCACCGCCGCCAAGACGCCGCCGGACAGATGGCCGGAGACGCCGGGGAAGACGGGGAAGTTGACCATTTGGGCGGCGAAGACGAAGGCGGCCGACACGCCCAAGAGAGGCGCGGCGCGCGAGCCGAGGTCGCGTTGCAGCTTGGCGACGCCCAGGCCGACGGCGCCGACGGCGGCCGCCGTGGTGGCGGCGACCGTCCCCAAGTCCAACAAGCCGTCGGGAAGATGCACTCGTCACCTACTGTTCGGAAACCTCGTCGACCCTGACGGTTGTTACGATTTCAGAAAACGTCGGACAACGCGACGGCCGCGCCTAGCGAAGATCGCGCCTAACACATTAAATTGTCGATGGTTCCAAACAAAGGGCGCTTGGCAACGCGCCGATTGTTGCGCATAATGCGGATGTTGGTGGTTTTTCTAGTGTTTTTCGGGGTTTTCCCGCCCGTCGACCAAGGCGGCGCCGTTGGCGCGGACGCGGTCGTCGAGGCCCGACGGGACGAGGTTGAAGCGACATGAGCGGTCCGATCATTCGAAAGTACGGCGTTCCGAACTACGACGAGATCTTCGGCGCGAAGAGCGGCGACGAGAAGAAGTCGAAGGTGTCGACGGCCGCCCCGAAGAAGGCGCCGGCGAAGAAGGCCCCGGCGAAGAAGGCCCCGGCGAAGAAGGCCCCGGCCAAGGCGCCGGCGAAGGAACCGGCGCCGGTCGCCGCCCCGGCCACCCCGGCGAAGAAGACGCCCGCCAAGAAGGCTCCGGCCGCCGCTCCCGCGAAGACGGCGCCCGCGAAGACGGCACCCGCCCCGGCGAAGAAGGCCCCCGCCAAGAAGAAGTCGACCTGAGTCGTCGGCTTCGTTCCCTCTAATGTCGCTTACGCGGCGACAAGATTCGGCGAACCGAAGGATGGGTCACGGCCCGTCCGAGTAAGACCCCACGTCTACCGACGGACTGAACCGCCTTCCGCCGCCGACCGCCGATCTCATCGGAACGGGACGTCCTGTGTAGGGCGGAACTCCGGTTCGCCCGCTAATACTACGTCGGCATGGATGTTCGTCGGAATTATTCATCTATTGCCGACGCTGTCCGGGCGATTCGTCTCAGCCCTGAAAGGGCGGCCGTCTTACAGCCCAGGGCGTCGCCCTGGGAAACACGAACCCCACCGGACGGCGAAGCCCTGTACGGGCGCGACGACGGCCGGAGTCGTCGTCGATCTGACGATCGCCGAGGTCCGCGCCGCCCGATCGTCGCGCCCTTACAGGGCTTCTCCGCCAGGAATCGTCTTACACCCAGGGCGATGCCCTGGGCTGGCGGAGGGCCGCCCTTTCAGGGCTAAGAATCCATTCCGGTGGTACTTCCAGTCGTTGACGCCGTCCGATGAACTTTCACGCCGACTTAATATCGTTGGGACGAAACTTCTTTCCTTCCGTGGGATTAGAGTCCCGTCCCATCGCTTCTTCGTGGCGGACGGGGACGTCCACCCTACATTTGCTTTTTCGTTCCTTCGCTAAGATCGACTCGGGCTTCTTTCCGACGACTAAGATTTTTTAGACGGAGATTCGAGCTCCCGCGGGCGCGGCTTCCTTATCGGCGGCGGCCGAGGAAGCGGCCGATGGTCGACAGTTCGCCTCGCAGTTCCCGCCAGACCACGTCGTCGAGTTGCGCCGCCGCCTCCGCCGGCGAGAACAGTCGGTGCCGTACGGAACGAAGCACCGTCCGCAATACGACGACCACCGCCGTCAGCAGCCAGAAGCCGACCAGCAGGCGACCGACCGGCGGCGCGATTTTCAGGTAGTCGTCGGCGAGGTATTGCACCAACCCCCAGGTCGTCAGCGCGGCCGCCGGCCAGAATAAGACCAGCAGCGGCGCGGCGGCCAGTTCGTCGGGTCGCAGGCTGTCGGCGGCGCGACGGCAGGCGGCTTCTTGCAACACCGGTTCGGGAACGGGGAGCGCGTCGGCCTCCTTCTTCTTCTTCTTGCGAACGAACCAACGCCGGGCGCCGACGACCGCCGGTCCGCGCGGGGTCACCATCGTTCGGAACGACGCATACCGCCAGTGGGCCGTCATCGCCGTCAGCACGCCGCCGCAGAGCACCATATGCTCGATCGACAGCGCGGGCTTGAGGGGGATGGTGTCAAGCGGATGGCGGCCGAGCCGCAATGTGACGAACGCGACGCCGAAGAAGAAGAGGCCCGCCCCCGCCGAACCGCCGCGAACCAGGCTGAGGGTCGACACCGCGACGAGAACCAGCAGGTAGAGGACGGGCACGCCGTCGTGCAGACGGGTGAGCAGCCAAGCGACGCCCACCATCGAGACGAACGCGACAAGGGCGTAGAGCGTCGGCGGCGGCCGAACGATCGTTTGTCCGACGGCGGCGAAAAGGGTCGGCCGGGGCGGATCGGCCGCCAGGCGGCGTTGTTCGTTAGGCATCGGCGCATTCCTTCGGTGGTCGTCGACGGGATGGCGGCCGACGGCATGGAGCGGTTGTCGCAAGTCGCGCGACGCGCGTCAACCACCACGTCGCAACCACCACGTCGCAACCGACGGTCTTCGCCGACGGCGTCAGAACGGCGCGGGGATGAGGAAGGCGTGGTGGTCGAAGAGGCCGGCGGCCCCGCGCCAACTGGTGTACTGACTAAGGAACACGAAATAGGCGTAAAGCAACGCGACCGGCAGCGTCGCCAATCGGCACGGCCACCGCAGCCACCAGCGGGCCTGCCGGTCGCGGCGGTCGGCTAGACGGTACGCCCAACCGGTGACGATTTTGAGCGGCAGCGCCGTCGCCACGAACACCAGCGCCAACATCCAAACGGCGTCGCGCGGCACTTCCTCCACCTTCAAGAGATACAGCGGGATCG
>JBOFFD010000993.1:0-2471 GCA_051648425.1 Planctomycetia bacterium | reverse complement strand
GCAGGACGTGACCCCCGGTTTCACCGAGGCGGAACTGTCGTTGGGTGTGCACGCCGTCGCCGAGCTGAACCAGGCGTTGGAGAAGAAGGCTCTCGAAACGATGGAACAAATGCCGCCGGCGGAGTTGGCCGTCGCCGGCGTGCCGATCGTGCGGGCGATCCGTCACGGCGTGCCGTTCCACGAGATCGAAAAATACGCCAAGGAAATCGAGGCCGACCTGCTGGTGTTGGCGACCCACGGCCGGACCGGTCTGGCTCATTTCCTGCTGGGCAGCGTCGCCGAGCGGGTCGTCCGCACCGCCCCCTGCCCCGTGCTGACCGTCCGTCACCCCGAACACGAGTTCATCGTGCCGGGCTGACCGTCCGTCTGTTTTAGCGCGGCGGCAGGAAGAACGACCCACCCAAAAACCGTTCCACCTCGACGACCCTCCCGCCGACGGTCCAGTGCGCCGAGATCGTGCCGCCGCGGTCGGTTCGTTCGGTCGCCGCCCCCGCCCGTTGGTAGACGGCGAGGTGGTCTTCGGCGGTCGGCGAGCCGTCCGGTCCCCGGCTGGCCGCGACCAAGCCCATCGGCGTCCAAGCCGCCGTCGTGGCCATGTTGCTGGTTCGGCTGCCGTGGTGCGGCGCCGCGAAGACGTCGACCGGCCCATCGGCGTCGAGCGACAGCAGACGGCTCAGCCCGCTTTTTTCGAGGTCGCCGGTGAGGACCACCCGCCGGCTGCCGCCGTGGGCGTCGAGCACCAGGCTGTTGGCGTTGTCGGTGGGGCCGGGGAAATCGGCCGGCGGGTGCAACACCCGCAGCGTCCAACCGTCGGCGCCGCCCAGCCGAACCACGTCGCCTTCCCACACCAAGCGGACGTCGGCTCCGCGCTCGACGCAGCGGCGGAATAGCGACGCCACGGCGGGGTCGGGCGGCATGCGCCGGCCGCCGGCGTCGCGCGGGGCGACCGTCTGCGGCGGCGTCAGCACCGTCCCGACGGAGAAGCGGTCGACCAGCTCGCTCAGGCCGTTGTAATGGTCGGCGTCGGCGTGCGACAGAACGACGGCGTCGATCCGTCGAATGCCCATCGCCCACAGCCACGGCGCAACGACGCGGGCGCCGACTTTCGACGTCGACAAGCTGCCGGCGTCGTACAGCAGGGTCTCGCCGGCGGGCGTGCGTAGGACCGTCGCCAAGCCGTGCCCGACCGCGAGTTGGTGGAACTCGAACCGACCCGGACCGGCGGGCGTGACGGTCAGGGCGACGCCGCCGACGGCGCACCACCCGCAGAGGGCGCCGGCGTAGGGAAGCGTCGGCGCGGTGAAGCGGGGATGGAACCAGGGCAGCAGCAGCCCGGCGTAGAAGCCGGCCACCCACCAGAGCGGCGGCGCGGCGGAATAGGCGTAAGCGCCGAAGAGGCCGTCGACCCACTGAACGGGGCCGGCCGTCCAATCGAGCAGCAGCGTCAATACGCCGGCCAGCGGTGGCGCGAGCGGCGGCGCGAGCCAACACGCCAGCGCCAGGGCGCCGCCGACGAGCATGGCGGCCGCCACCGTCGGCAACAGCAGCGCCGACAGCGCCACCCCGGACGGACTCCACAGGTGAAAGGTCGACAGCAAGAGCGGGGCCGACAGCAGCCAGACGGCCAGCGACACCCACAACGCCTCGCGGACCAGCCGCGCCAGGCCGCCGGCCGCCCACCGCAGGCCCCAGGGGTCGTCGACGGGAAGGTCGTCCAACGGATCGGTGACAACGGGTTGACGCCGACAGAAGAGCAGCAGCGTCAGCGCCGCCAGGAACGACAACTGCGCGCCGGTGCGAAACGGTTCCGCCGGGTCGGCGAAGGCCACGACCAGGAAGGCGCCGCAGAGACTGTTGAGCGGTTGGGCCGATCGGCCGACGAGGTCGGCGGCCGCGAACGCGCCCAGGGTGATCGCCGCCCGCACGGCGGGCGACTCGGCTCCGGTGAAGTAGGCGTAGCCGGCCACCGCTCCGACGACCGCCACCGCCCGCCGCCGGCGGCTCAAACCGACCGCCACCGCCAGCATCCAGGCGGCGGCCGCCGCCATCACCAGATGAGACCCCGACACCACCAGCAGGTGGATGGTGCCGCTTTGCAGGTAGTCGGCAAGTTCGTCGCCCCCCAGCGCCGCGCCGCACCCCAACAGCAGCGCTTCCGACAACGGCGCCACCCGCGGCGGCAGCAGGCGGTGCAGCTCTTCCTGCGCGGCGGCGCGCAGCCGATCGCGCGCCGCCGCCGGCGACCAGGCCGGCGCTTCACTGCGGACTTGCACCGCGTCGGCCGCCTCGACGGTCAGTACGGCGTGGATGCGGCGGGCGGCCAAGTGCGCCGGGTAGTCGAACGAACCGAGGTTGGCGGGCGGATCGGGCCGGCGCAGTCGACCGAAGATCTCTACTTCGGCGTCGGTCGTCAGGTCGGGCAGCGGCGCGGCGACGCGCACCGACAAGAGACCGGAGGCGGGGCGCCACTC
>JBOFFD010000992.1:0-1952 GCA_051648425.1 Planctomycetia bacterium | reverse complement strand
TCGCCGTCGTCGCGTTGTTCGTCTTCGCCATGACGATGCTGGTGCTTTCCGAAAACCTATTGGGCGTCTTCCTGTTCTGGGAAGGGGTCGGCGTTTGCAGCTACCTCTTGGTCGGCCACTGGCACGAACGACCCACCGCGGCCGCCGCCGCCTTCAAGGCGTTCCTCGTCAACCGGGTCGGCGACTTCGGCTTCCTGTTCGGGGCCCTTCTGTTGTGGTGGCTGCACGGCCAAGTCGACGGCTGGAACGACCCCGGTTCGCTGCTGACCTTCACCAGCCTGTTCGACGCCGCCGGTCGCATTTTCCGCGCCGAACCCGAATGGGCGACCCTCGCCTGCGGCCTGCTCTTCCTCGGGGCGATGGGCAAGTCGGCGCAGTTTCCGCTGCACGTCTGGCTTCCCGACGCCATGGAAGGCCCCACTCCGGTCAGCGCGCTCATCCACGCCGCCACGATGGTGACGGCCGGCGTCTACATCACCGCCCGGCTGTCGCCGCTGTTGATCTTCGCGCCGGAAGTCCAAAAGATGGTGCTGCTGATCGGCGCCATCACCGCCCTTTACGCGGCCTTGACGGCGTTGACTCAGACCGACCTCAAGAAGATGCTGGCCTATTCCACGGTCAGTCAGCTCGGCCTCATGTTCATGGCGGTGGGAGCGGCCGCCGCCGATCCGCACCTGCTGCCGTTCGCCGTCACGGCCGCCGTCTTCCACCTGTTCACGCACGCCTTCTTCAAAGGACTGCTCTTCCTCAGCGCCGGCAGCGTCATGCACGCGATGGGCGACGTCATCGACATGCGGGAGTTCTCCGGCCTGCGGAAGAAGCTGCCGGCCACCCACCTGCTGTTCGCCATCGGCACCGCCACCATCGCGGGCGTGCCGATGTTGTCGGCCTTCTGGAGCAAGGACGAAATCCTCGCCGTCCTCGACGAAGCCTATCGGCACGACGGCCCCAACCAAGCCGGCTACCGCATCGCCTTCTTCGTCGCGGCCGGAACCTCGCTGCTGACGGCCTTCTACTCGTTCCGGGCCTACTTCCTCACCTTCTGGGGCGACGAAAAGATTCCCGCCGCCGCCGAGGGGCGCGTCCACGAAGCGCCGAACTCCATGCTGATGCCGATGCGCGTTCTGGCCGTCGCGGCGATCGGCGTGGGATTGGCCTTCGGCCCGACGCATCTCTTCGCCGAGAAGATCAAACAGACCACCGGCCTGACGACGGAAATGAAGCCGCACGACCCGTCGTTGGAGATCATGGGCGTGTCGCTGTTGGTGGCGATCGTCGGCATTGCCGCCGCGTGGGTGCTGCGGCCGAGCATGGCCGCCGCCGCCGACAAGGCGGGGCCGAACCTCCAGTTGTTCGGCCGGATGTTCTCCGGCACGGGTTTGGACCACGCCTACACGGTGTTGGTGGTTCGTCCGCTGCGGGTCTTGGCCCTGTTCTGCAACGTTTTCGACCGCTACGTGCTCGACGAACTCGTGCACGTCGCCGCTTGGATTCCGTTGCGGTTCGGCCAAATCTTCCAGCCGATGCAGACCGGCCGGGTGCAGTCGTACGGCTACGTCATGCTGCTGGGTTTGACCGGCTTCGTGCTGCTGATCGTCACCGTCGCGATTCCGTGAATGCCGAAGGGAATCCGGCGCCTTGGTTAGCCGCCGCTTTACTCAGCGGCGCGTCCTGTGAATTGGTCGCCGTTAAGACGAAGGCGCGCCGCTGAGGAAAGCGGCGGCTGACGAAGAATCGACCGAGACGAAAAACCGGAAGACGGTCCGCACGGCGGACCGCGAACGACCACAACGCGGACCTGACAGGGACGAGCGTCGCATGGTGAACCCGCCGATTCTGTTGATCCTGACGCCGATCGTGGCGGCGGCGCTGCTGCTGATCGGTCTGCGCCGCCGGCCGGAGACGGCCCGGTGGGTCGCGCTGGCGGCGTCGCTGGCGACGCTGGCGGTCGG